>NZ_CEYNSH010000003.1:35522-124724 GCF_982872775.1 Psychrosphaera sp.
ATTCTTATACTGACATCTCTGACTCACTCACTAGACTATATCTTAGGCCAAAGGTGTATTGTCCATAGCAACATACCCGAAAGCTAAACCCAATAAATAAGCCCAAAAACTAAGGTTTAATAGCTAAGTATTTAGGAGAAATACAGTGAGCGTCGTTTTTCAATTGTTATCCAGCCCCAAATGTTATTCCAAACATGCGGTTTTATTCTTTTGCTTTTCTTTATTGGTGCTCAGTGGCTGCTCTGAAGACACAGTAATAAAGTTTTATGAAGAGGACGAAGTCTTGGTGTATATCTCAACGGGTGAGATCCAATGTCAATTTGAAGGTCATTCAATTGAAGTGAGTAAAGGCTATTTAATCGGTGGTGGTATACAAGTAAATGAAGAGTACTGCGGTTATACATCACAACAATATATTACCGTCTGTGGCGCCGGTACTTCTGACATTCATGTTTTTGAAATTGATAAACAGCATTTAAATAAAGCAGAGAATCTGGGGTTTAGCGCAGTAAATAACCTTGAAGGTGGCTGGCAACAAGCTGAATGCCCAGAGTAGTAACTGGAATGACTAGAGCCGTAACCGGACTACCCTGAGCTATAACTCACAGTAACAGACCAGTTCTGCGACTGAGTGACTAATTCAGGACAAACATGCTAAGTGACGAGAAAGAAAAAGGCCCAAGCGGGCCTTTGTCATGTTTGGGTGTTTCAGATACTTTGCAAAGACGTCCTGCTAGGCATTTCGTCTAGGTATCTGTTTCATCAATGAGATTAGAAAAGGGTATATATGAAGGTCGCTAGCGCACTTTGTTGAGTTGCAACAACCAAGCCGCCTAATAACGCCAAGATAACGATAACGGGCAATAACCAAATTTTCTTACGGACTCTTAAAAACGCCCACAGATCAGACATAAACTCTAACATTAAAAAGGGTACTCCAAACTTTGTTTATCTGATTTTGCCTCAGGCTGACGATAATTAGAAGTGCCTTTGGGTTTGTTTTTGTATTGTAATTTTCCAAATAGTTTTAGGACGATACCCAATGGAAAAAGCATTAAATAAAAGCACACGCCTAAAATGATTCTCGTATTGATCCAACCAATGACACCTGCAATGCTCATCCATCCTTTGTAAGGGTAAAACAAGCCTGATGGCCAAAGTAAGTAGCCTAGACCAAGAACAGCCGACACTACCAAAGGCCAGAGCTGATAATGGTAACTAAACAACCAAGGCAGTATCAGTGAGAAAAACAATGGAAACGCCCACATCATGGTCAGCGCAAATTGTTTGAGTTGTTTTGTATCTTGTTTCGTTAAATTATTCATGACTAATCCATTTCAAATTCAATGCTTTTAGCCGCATCGATTGCGCTTTGAGGCTGTTTTGTTTTTGCCAAGATAATGTCATTCATTACTAGGTAGTCCATTTCTGTTGCTAAAAAGCAACGAATGGCATCAGCCGGAGAGCAAACCGGAGGTTCACCACGGACATTAAAAGACGTATTGACCACGACACTACAGCCCGAACGTTTTTTGAACGCGGAGATGAGTTGATAAAACTCTGGGTTGGTTTGCTCGTGTACGGTTTGAACACGGGCCGAATAATCAACGTGAGTGACGGCTGGAATATTTGAGCGAACTTGATTCAGTTTATCGATACCAAAACAGTTGGCGTCTGTTTGTTTTCTGAGGTTGGGCTGTACGTCAGCGACCATTAACATATATGGACTCGGCACCTTGTGTTCAAAATAGTCATTCACATCTTCCGCTAAGACTGCAGGTGCAAATGGTCTGAATGACTCACGATATTTAATTTTTAGATTCATCACTGACTGCATTTGAGTATTTCGAGGATCGCCAATTATGCTTCGGTTACCCAAAGCTCGAGGTCCAAATTCCATCCGCCCCTGAAACCAGCCAATGACGTTGCCTTGCTCAATTAGCTCTGCAACTGTGTCGAATTTGTTCGAGTTTTGAGTTTGTTCAGATGAGCTTGGTACATTTTTATTTAAACCTTCGTCTAACCAACTGGCGACTAAACCTTGGTTTTCAACTTCAGCCAAAATTTCTTCATTGCTGTATTGTGGCCCTAAGTAGCCGCCTTTCATGTCATCGACGCCGTTATATTCTACTTCCGAAGCATCTACCGGCCTTGCACGAGAGCCGTCAAAATAATGGTGGTAGGCCGTTAATGCAGCTCCAAGTGAACCGCCCGCATCGCCGGCCGCTGGTTGAATCCAGATGTTTTTGTATGGTCCCTCGCGCAGCAACCTACCATTAGCAACACAATTAAGCGCAACACCACCGGCCAAGCACAAGTTGTCAGAAGGGACTAAGGTGTGGAGGTGTTTAACGATTTTAAGAACAATCTCTTCAGTCACAACTTGTATCGAGCGAGCTAAATCCATTTGTTTTTGGCTAACCTCAGCGCTTTCACTATGTCTAGGGCCACCAAATAGTTTATCAAACCGCTCGTTAGTCATTGTGCTACCAACGGCAAAGTCAAAGTAGTCCATGTTGAGATCGAAGCTTCCGTCTTCGTGCAAAGTCACTAAGTTTTCGAAAATAGTGTTGACGTATTTAGGTTCGCCGTAAGGCGCCAAACCCATTAATTTATATTCACCAGAGTTGACCTTAAAGCCACAGTAGTATGTAAAGGCAGAGTATAAAAGCCCAAGAGAATGAGGAAATTGAATTTCCCATTTGGCATCGAGCTTATTGCCTTTTCCCTGCCAAGCCGTTGATGTTGCCCACTCACCAACACCATCTAAACAGAGAACTGCAGCTTCTTCATAGGGCGATGGAAAAAACGCACTAGCCGCATGAGATAAGTGGTGTTGGCTAAATAACAGTTTGGGTAATTTGAGTAGTTTAGGATCTTCATTGCCTTCAGGATCTATTAGACTGCGAAATTCTCGACGCAATACAGTTTTAAGGTACAGTTTTTCTTTAAGCCAAATAGGCATTGCGCGTATGAATGATTTGATACCTCGGGGGGCATTCGCCATGTAGGTTTCGAGAAGGCGTTCAAATTTGAGAAGAGGTTTGTCATAAAAAATAATGGCATCAAGGGCATCTAGAGTCAGATTTGCTTCTTGAAGACAATATTGAATCGCCTGGGTGGGAAAACTAGGGTCGTGTTTTTTACGAGTGAAGCGTTCTTCTTGGGCGGCGGCGACAATTGCACCGTCGATAATTAACGCTGCGGCGCTGTCGTGGTAATACGCTGAAATCCCCAAAATTCGATGAGCCATTTCTACTACAATCCTTTTCTCAAAATCTAGATTTATTCTAACGGGCAAAGCCACTTGAGTCACTGCAATTAGGCAACAAAAAGAGGATTATTTTTAGACTCTGACATATTGATTCTGAGGGCCGGGAAGCGATTGATTAAATGCCTTTACCTGTTATTATCGGATTAGAAAATTATAAAAATAATAATAAAACCAAAAGCAGTAATTTGAGCATGGAACAGTCCCATCAGAATCAATCTGAAACGAATAAAGTACCCAGAAAAGCAAGGCCTCTGTTTTACTTCATCGCGATTATATTGCCCTTTGTTATCTTGGCATCGATTGAATGGAGTCTCCGTCTAATTGGAATTGGAAAAGTGCCTGAGGTGTTTGTTGAGGCACCTATTTCAGATGATTATTTAATGCCAAATCCTGATTTGGTTCAGCGTTATTTTTCACACCCCGAATTGGCGGCAAATGTCAGCCCTGATACTGTTTATTTTCAAAAGCACAAACCGAAAGATACCTATCGCATCGTAATTCAAGGCGGCTCGACTGCTGCCGGTTTTCCATTTGGCCGATTCGGCTCTCTGCAAGGCATGTTGGAGCAGCGCTTAAAAGCAACGTATCCCGATGCAAAGTTTGAAATTATTAATACTGCGATGGCCGCGGTAAATACATTTACGCTCATTGATATTCAGGATGAAATATTGGCATTAGAACCGGATGCTGTGCTCATTTATACGGGCCACAATGAATATTTAGGTATCCTTGGCGCAGGCTCTGTATTTGGCACTTCTCTTTCTGAGCAGGCTAGTTATGGGGCGACACTTCTCTATTTAAAGCTTAAAAAGTTACACCTTTTTAATGCATTAGAACACGCCTATGCAAGTTGGGTTCTCGTGCCTAAAAAACAAGTTATAGCCAGTACGGCAAAGACAACAGAGTCAGTTCCGGTTTTAAATGACGCTAATAAAAACCGCTCCGCGAACTTGGAGTCTGCGCGCAAAATGCACTCAGCTAGCGAGAGTGCCTCAGAGAGTATAAATCTCTCAGCGCGCACTACAATGGCGAAGGCGGCTCAAGGTCAAGCTATTGAGATTGACTCGGCCACCTATAAACAAGGGTTAATGCAGTATCAGCAAAACTTATCTATGTTGCTCGACAACTATCAAAAGGCCAATGTACCTGTTTTTATTGGCAACTTGGTGAGTATAGAAAAAGGGCTGGCACCGTTTTCAAGTGTTGCGCAAAATGACCCAGCGGGCCAAGCATACAAAGAGGCTGAGCAATACTTCGAACAGCGTCAGTTTGCGAAGGCGAAGACGTCATTTGTTAAGGCCAAAGATTTAGATTTAATGCGATTTAGAGCACCGTCTGACTTCAATGAGATAGTTGAGTCACTAGTGGAAGAGGCTAACCTTCAAGCGCCTAATTCTGTGCAATTGGTGAATGTCGAAAGTGCATTTAGACAAAATAGTAAGTTTGGAGTTTTGGATACAGAGTTGTTTTATGAACATGTTCATCCAAACAAAAAAGGCTACTTTTTACTCGCTGATGCGTTTTTTGATTCTTTGACTCGTCTTTTGCCTTTTGAGGCTGTATCAGCATCGAGGATACAGTCGAATAAAGAGGCTTATTCTTGGGCACCTGTCACTGAATTAGCTGATGCCTTTGCGACGTTAAAAATTCACCAATTAACAAAAGACTATCCGTTCGTTCAAGGTAACAAGGTGCTGTTAGAATCACCTTTTAAAGTCAAAGAAAATGGGATGATTTCATTAGATTTACCTAAAGAAGTCGATGAGCTATTGATTAAACGCACCAGAGGTGAAAGTTGGTGGTCACTACAAAAACAGTTATTACAATATTACCTGAAAAACAAGCAGATAAAGTCAGCGGCTATCGTCGCAGGTATTATGGCTGATGCTATGGTGGTCTCTGATGAAGCTCATCAGGTGGCAGCGCGATACTTTCGTCAAATCGGCGCATTAGAGATGGCGCGTTTTCACCAGCAAAAGGCGCTAGAAATACAGCCAGAAAATATTGATTACCTACTTAATTTGGCGTTTGACTTGTTTATGGTTGGGCGTACTAACCAGAGTTTGGAAGCGCTAAAAGAAGCGCAACGCATTAATGAGAGAAAGACCTCGTCTAAACAACAAAGTTATCGACAACGTATTGAGTTCTTTATCAATAAAGTCAGCAATGCAAACACAACAGTGAACTAGGAAAAATCATCATGAGTCGTAACCGTTTTTTTTACGTTATCGCTATTTTATTGCCATTTGTATTGTTGGCTGGACTCGAGGGGCTGTTGCGCTTAGTTGGTTATGGTCAAACTGTACCGCTGTTCATAACTAACCCTCAAGCACCCGAGTATACATTGCCAAGACCGGACGTGGTGAGCCGATATTTTGCTGACCCGAGTGCTGGTCCAAATGTCACCATAGAAACCAACTTCTTTTTAACTGAAAAACCTCAGAACGGTTTGCGCTTGTTTGTGCAAGGTGGCTCAACGGCGGCCGGTTTTCCGTATGGATATGGTGCTTCTATTGCTGGCTTGTTGGATTACCGAATCAAACAAAGTTTGCCCGAGCGTGAAGTTGAAGTGATCAATACAGCACTCTCTGCAGTGAACAGTTACACCTTGTTAGATTTTGCCGATGAAATCATAGAGCAGCAGCCAGACGCTGTGCTGATATACGCGGGACACAATGAGTTTTTGGGGATCATGGGGGTAGGTTCAACGTACTCAGCCTTTAACTCAAGACCCGCCAACTTATTGTTTTTAAAATTTAAAGATCTACGCCTATTTCAGTTGTTTCAACGCACTTTACACACACTTAAAACGTCCTTGGGCAGCTCTGATGAAGCGGCATTAGCGAAAGCCGGTGCACGTCAATCGCAGACTGTGATGGCAAAAGTTGCCAAACACAAAAACATCGATACCAAACATCCGTTGTTTGAAGCAGGACTAGAACAATTTGAAGGTAATATGGAGCTGTTACTCGCTAAGTATGAAGCGCACGGTATTCCAGTTTTTATAAGTACTATTGCAAGTAATTTGGCCGACCAACCGCCATTTGAGTCTAATAGCGTGGACGATGAATTTTTCGCCACTCTCAACACGTTGAAGGAAGCTGAGTCTCAATCATACAGTACGTTTCGCAAAGTGGCGTTAAAGTTAAAGCAAGATTCAAGGTTAGCCAGCCTCGAGCAGCATGCACATCAAACCTCGAGTGCAGAAGCCTTTTATTACGTTGGTAAAGCCTATTTAGCGTTAGGTGCTCAAGAACAAGCAAACGCCAACTTAGAGCTTGCCAAACAGCACGATCTATTGCGTTTTAGAGCGCCAGTAGAAATCAATCAAATCATTCGACGACTGGCCAAACTGCCAGGTGTTACGCTTGTTGATTCTGAGTCTCAACTACAACAGGCGGCCAAAAATGGGGTTATTGGTAATGACCTCATGTTGGAGCATTTGCACCCTAATGTTCAAGGTTATTTTGAAATATCGGAAGCGTTTTATCAGGTGCTAGCCAAGTCATCAGAAATTGCTGAATTTACATCAATAGTTTCTAAAAAAGCCGCGGCTAAAGATATCCCATTATTTCGTTCGGAAGAATACAAAGGAGAGGCCACGATTAAATTTTTGATGTCGGACTATCCTTTCACTGACACGCCTCAGATTGCGTCGCTGCCACCTGCAATGAATTGGCCTGATAGACTAGGACTTGATTATTATCGGAAAAAAGCGACATGGCTCGATATTGCCCAGAAAAACTTAGATGTCGCACTTCGGAAGAAGGATACCCAAACCGTCATTAAAGCCGCAAAGCTAATTTCTGATGCGATTCCTTACCATCCTGAGTTTGCGTTTAGAGCAGGTAATTATTTGATTCAAGCACAACAAGCGAAACAAGCCCCACGTTATCTAAAACGCGTGTTGCGCCATGAACCAAATAACCTAAACGCTAAGTTGGCGCTTGCTCACGCCTATTCGTTAACGAACCAATTAGAACTAGCCGAATTTTGGCTACTAGAAGCGAAAAAACAAGATCCGAACAATCAAGTCGTAAAAGATAACCTCGTGCCGTTACAAAAAGCGATTGGTCGCAAATAGAGGAACTTACATACGTATTCAACAGATAGTTGAGCTCGTTCTTTTTATAGTAAGACGGATAAAAAATAATAAAAGCTCACTATCAATAGGAAATACTATGCAAGATAAATCATGGCTTACTAAGTCACTGATTGCTTCGTCTATGGCTGTTGCGCTAACAGCGTGTGGCGGTGGCGGCAGTGACGAAGCTCCAGACACGGGTCTCAATTGTACCGCACCTCAAGTCCCTAATAATGCCGGAACGGCATGTGTAAACCCTCCCGCTCAACAAGAGAATCGAGCACCTTCTATTACTTCTGCAAACTCAATGTCAGTTGAAGAAGGCACGGAGAATGGAACAGAAGTCTACAAAGCGTCAGCAACTGATGAAGACGGTGATGACTTAACTTGGTCAATTGTTGACTCGAGCAATGTATTTTCTATTGACGCAAGTAGTGGCAGCATTATTGTGGCTGATACGACTAAATTGGTTGCTGCTGACTTGGCCGACTTAGCGATTTCTATTACCGTAACGGATAATGGTAGCCCGGCTCTTAGTGACTCAATAGAGATTGACGTTGATGTAATTGCATCGGTTGCCGATACGCCAGATGAGCCTGACACACCGGAAATTGAACCGCCTGTAGTAAAACCGTCTGCGACTCAAGGTGCGGTTTTCTACTTACGTGCAGATGGTGAATATGATGGCTTTGCTTTACACGCATGGAATAACGAAAACTGTGATGGCTACGCCGATTTTGAAAGTGGTGCTGGTACTGAATGGACAGCAGGCTTAGAACCGGACGGTATTGATCCGAATTACGGTGCATATTGGCTGTTTGATACCAAAGCAGATGCCGAATGTACCAACTTCATTGTTCACAAAGGCGATGAAAAAGATCCTGGTGATGACCAAAAACTATCACTAACAAATGACCGTTGGGCCTTTGTTGTCTCAGGTCTTGGTGTATTTACGACACCGGAAGAAGTCTTTGCTGAGCCGCCAGTCGCGGTAAAAGATGCCGCTGCACATTGGGTTGGAAGCAACACGATTTTATTTAATGGCAGCGCCGATAAATTAAAGCTAGTTTGGTCATTAAATGGTGATTTAGACGAGCTGATTAGCGCAAATCAGGAAGCGGCAATTACCAGCGAAAATAGCATTGAGCTCACTAGTTCAACGTTAGACTCTGAGCTTGCGGCAAAAGTCCCTCATTTGACAAGCTGGGATGCGTATGGGTTTGATTTAACTCAAGCTGATCTTTCTACGCTAGTAAAAAGCCAATTGGTATTAGTGACTTATGATGCAAACGATGAGTTAACCAGCGCAACGTTAGTTCAAAATCAAAAAGCCTTAGATGATATTTACACTTCGGGAACAAATGACGCAGATGAAGTAACTGACCTAGGTATTAGTTATGACGCAGAAGGCAATATCACAGTTAAAGTGTGGGCACCAACAGCTCAGTCTCTTAACCTAAAAGTCTACAATACCGATAAATCAAGCGTTGCTACTCATCCAATGACGGAAGACAGTGATACGGGTGTTTGGTCATTTACAACTAGTGAAACTCAAGACTACGACCGTTTGTATTACCGTTTTGAGCCTACAGTTTACCATCCGGTAACGAAAGCGGTTGAAACAACAGAAGCGACAGACCCATATTCTGTAAACACATCAACGAATGGTCGCTATTCACAATTTGTAAATATGACAGATGCGGATTTATACCCAGCTGGTTGGGTAGGTCACACTGTTCCTACTGTTGACTACATTGAACAAGGTGTTTTCTTAGAAGGTCATATTCGCGACTTCAGTATTCGTGATGAAACCACGCTTGAAGCGAACAGAGGCAAATACAAAGCCTTTACTGAGACATCAAGTAATGCGGCTCAATATCTACAAGCAATGGCAGACGCAGGTGTTACGCACTTCCATATGCTACCTGCAAATGACATTGCGACAATTAATGAAGATGAAGCAAATCAAATCAATCTGACAAGTACCGTATCTGAGCTTTGTGCGGTTCGTTCATCAGCGCCAGTTTGTGGTGTTGAAGATGGTTCTGCAACGTTAGAGTCAGTTCTTGCAAGCTATAACCCGTCAAGTAATGAAGCGCGCGACTTAGTTCTTAGCTTTAAAGACTTAGACGGCTTTAACTGGGGGTATGACCCACACCACTTCAATACAGTTGAAGGTAGCTACTCTTCAAACCCTGAAGGAACAGCGCGTATTCTAGAGTTTAGAGAGATGGTACAGGCGCTTCATGAAAAAGGTTTACGAGTCATTCACGATGTTGTCTACAACCACACAAGCTCATCTGGTTTGTATGACAATTCTGTCTTCGACAAACTTGTACCGGGTTACTACCACAGATACAACGAAGTAACGGGCGAAATCGAGCGTTCAACATGTTGTGAAAATACCGCAACCGAAAATCGCATGATGGGTAAATTTGTAATCGATTCTTTGGTGTTCTGGACAGAACATTACGGTATGGACGGATTCCGTTTTGACGTAATGGGTCACATGCCAAAAGACGTGATCTTAGGTGGACGTAATGCAGTTGCACAAATCGACCCAGATACTTATTTCTATGGTGAAGGTTGGAACTGGGGTGAAGTTGAAAACAATCGCCTGTTTGAACAAGCCACTCAGTACAACTTAGCAGGTAGCGAAGTTGGTACCTTTAATGACCGTCCACGCGATACAATTCGCAATCAAGCCTTATCGACATCAAGTGCTGATTTAACAGGAACAGACCACATTCGTTTGGGCCTTGCCGGCACATTACAAAACTATGTTCTAACGGATAAATCAGGCAACGAAAAACAAGGGAAGAACTTCTCACAATCTTCTTATGCCTTAGACCCAGCAGATATCATCAACTACGTGTCTAAGCACGATAACGAAACTCTGTATGATTATCTGCAATATAATTTCAGTGCAGATACAACAGCAGAGGTTCGTGCGCGTATTCACAACTTATCAGCTGCAATTCCGGTATTGAGTCAAGGTATGCCGTTCTTCCAATTGGGCGTTGATAAAATGCGTTCAAAATCAATGGATCGCAACACGTATGACTCAGGAGACTGGTTCAACCATATCGACTATACAGATGCCACAAACAACTGGAATGTCGGTTACCCAATCGAACGCAGTGACAGTTATGCAACAAGCCAGTCTGACAACATCAATGCACAGGTGTCGATGACAGACATTCAGCTATCAAGTGCTGTGTTTAAAGAGTTCTTGAAAATTCGAAGCGAATCTAAGCTATTCAGCTTAACGACAGAGGCGCAAGTAATGGAGCGTGTTGGTTTCCATAATACGGGCGAAGGTCAAACGCCAGGCTTGATTGTCATGAGTATTGACGATGGTGCGGCGGTCACTGATCTTGACCCTAATTACGACGCGATTGTGGTTGTTATCAACGGTACTGATGCACAACTAAGCCACTCGGTTAAAACTGCGTCAGGGTTTACATTACACCCTGTCCAACAGACGTCAGCAGATTCCGTTGTACAAACGTCATCGTTTAGTGAAGATGCGACACATGGAACGTTCACCGTACCAGCACATACTGTTGCGGTATTTGTTCAGGCTCAAAGTGGTGGTCAAGGCTCTGGCTTAGGCCCTGATGTAGACCGAGTGATCTCACCTTACGGTGACACGGTTGTCGGTCTTGAAGGATTAGTCGCAGATAGCTTTGACAGTTTTACCTACGATAACCGTGGTAATTATGAAGCTAGCGTGACACTTCAACCAGGTACTTACGAGTTCAACTTAGGTGATGTTGCACTAACGGAAGTTAACTTAGGGTTTGCTGACGTTAGTATTGATGCTGAGTCGATTAGCATTGTTGAAGGAAGCACTGATAACTTTGCAATTACCCTGACGCAAGCGGCTTCATACAAGGTTAATCTTAATGTTGAGCAAGCAACGCCAGTGTTAAAAGTTACTTTGGGTAACTTGTTGGTGAGCTGTGCATTGCCAGACTCAACCGAAGCAGCTCCTTTTGTAGCTGAAGGTGACGGTCATTTATACGTGAGAGGTGATCACTCTGGTTGGAATGCTGAGGCCGATTACAAGATGACATATAAAGGCAATAACCAGTACCAAGTGGTTGCTGATTTCAGCGGTGACATGCAGTTTAAGCTTGCGTCGAGCGACGGTAGCTGGACTACCCAATTATGGGCACAAGATGGTTCGGGTAGTATTTTACAAACACCATTAGTCGTTGGTACCGAATATGATGTTGCGTATAACAACGCTGGTACAGATAACAATTCAGCGTCGTTAGCGGCAGGGACATATAGCTTCTTACTAACCTTAAATGAAGCAGATCCTGCACAAGGCTCTAACGTGGGTACATTATTGATTCAACAATGTGAGTAATCACTCAGCTGAATCTTTTTAAACTAAGGAAAGGTCATACGAGAGTATGGCCTTTTTGTTTTTATCGTAGGTAAATTAAGGTAGACTCGCAAAACTGTTAAACAAGTTTGGAAGTAGCGATGTCCGCTTTACTTCTTTGTGGTTTCCGATCTATTTATCAGCTTGTTTACCATACAAGTTTAAATAAGAAATTTTGCTAGCAAGCTTCACGTATGAGTTAATAACGATTTATGACTGACCAAACACCCAACTCACAATCAGCGCCGAACAAGCCAACCAACAATACCTTTTTAGAACTTATCTTTAATATTGTTGTGCCGTCTCTTATCTTGATGAAACTCTCCGGTGATGAATACCTTGGTACGGTGAACGGATTAATTGTCGCGCTGGCCTTTCCGATTGGTTATGGCATTTACGATTTTGCAAAACAACGCACGTTCAATTTTATATCCCTGCTAGGCTTTTTGAGTACGCTGCTGACCGGCATGATTGGTCTTTTTGAATTAGGACCAGATTGGCTAGCCATTAAAGAAGCGGCTATTCCAGCGGTGATTGGTCTGGTCGTGTTAGTGTCTGGTTTTACTGGTAAACCGTTACTCGCCAAACTCATGCTAAACCCTGTGATGTTTAATCTAAACCTCATTTATGACACCTTGGCCCAGCGAAATCAAACGAATACCTTTAAAGCCAAAATCAATCGTGCAAACCATTTATTAGCCTCTACTTTTGTTTTTTCTGCATCTGCGAATTACATACTTGCCAAAATGATTGTGACCAGTCCTGCAGGTACTGTTGAATTTAATGAGCAACTCGGTGAGATGACCCTACTGAGTTATCCAGTAATTGCTATCCCTTCTTTGGTGATGTTGATTGCCATAATGGTTTACGTCGTTAAAACCATTACCCAACTAACCGGCTTGACCTTTGAACAGGTCCTAAACCAAGAGTAAGTCACCAAACCTACTGAATACGTATGTTTTAACGTTAGAAAACACCGAATTCAAGTCTAAATAGTTGTCATTGTTACAGTTAGCTAGTTAACCTAGAAGGTTAACAATACCCAGTATAAATCGACACAGTTGGGGTTTTTCGAAAAGAAAACCCAACTTGCGAATCGAACGAATAAATCAAGGGAATGGCTATGTCAAAATCAACGAAAGCGGTGCATAAGTTACAATCAACGCGAAAGGTACAAGCAGCGATAAAGGTAAAAAAGGCGATTACCTGCCTCGTCACTCAACTTTTCTGTTTTGCCTTAATATCACTGGGCGCAACCGCGAACGCCAATCCAATTAAGCATTTGGAACCGGCTAATTGGTGGGCACAAATGGCTTCAAACCAGTTGCAGTTAATGGTTCATGGAGACGACATTAGTCAATACAGTGTCTCTGTAAAAGACGGTACTGGAATCACTGTCCAATCGGTTCAGACCACCGACAATCCAAATTACTTATTCGTTAATTTAATACTCGCTGATGACGTCAAGCCAGGTGACTACACGTTAGAGTTTAGCCATTCAGACAAAACAAGCTTTAGTCATCAATATCCAATTTATCAACGCCAGGCAGGTAGTGCACAGCGCCGTGGCTTTGATGCCTCAGATGTTATTTATCTCATTACCCCAGACAGATTTGTCAATGGCGATTTGAGTAACGATGAAGTTACGTCTATGAAAGAGGGCATTAATCGTTCTCATCCTGGTGGCCGTCACGGTGGTGACATCCAAGGTATTATTCAGCGCCTCGATTATATTTCTGATATGGGGTTCACCCAAATGTGGTTAAATCCAGTTCTAGAAAACAACATGCCTACCTACTCATATCATGGGTACAGTACCACCGACTACTATCAAGTGGACCCAAGGTATGGTGATAACGAACTTTATATTTCTTTGGCAAAACAAGCGAAAGAAAAAGGAGTTGGACTCATAAAAGATGTGATCCTAAATCACATTGGTTCTGAGCACTGGTGGATGAAGGACATGCCCGCTTCAGATTGGATAAATAATGGTGGTAAATTTGTTGGAACAACTCACTTACGTGAAGCCATTCACGATCCGTATGCTGCGGAAGTAGACAAGAAAGGTTTTGCAGATGGCTGGTTTGTACCGACCATGCCTGACCTTAACCAGCGCAATCCGTTTTTGGCTACATACCTAATACAAAATAGCATTTGGTGGATCGAGACAGCTCATTTGTCCGGTATTCGACTTGATACTTATTCCTACCCGGATAAAGCGTTTTTGTCTGACTGGAATGCGCGTATTATTGAAGAATATCCAAACTTCACCGTAGTAGGTGAAGAATGGACCCTAAATCCAGCGATAACCGCTTATTGGCAACGCGGTTCAAAACGTCATGACGACTACGACTCACAATTGCCAAGTGTTTTCGATTTTGCGTTGCAGGACGCTATTGTAAAAAGCTTAACGAGTAAAGAAGCATGGAATTCGGGTTGGATCACCACATACACATCGCTTGCCAATGACTTTCTTTTTGGTGACCCAACTAAGTTAGTGACCTTCCCTGATAATCACGATATGTCTCGTATCTATTCTGTTTTGGGTGAAGATGCTGCATTGACAAGAATGGCTTTGACCTTTTTTGCCACCACACGTGGTATCCCTCAGTATTATTACGGCACCGAAATTCTATTACCGGGTTTAGACGATCACGGCGTGATCAGAACCGACTTCCCAGGCGGATGGCCGTCAGACACCGTCAATGCCTTTACCGGTAAAGGCTTAACCGCCGAGCAACAGAACACGCAATCTATGCTTAAAAAACTACTTAACTGGCGTAAAACCAGCCCTGCAATTACGCGAGGTAATCTCATTCATTACGCCAGAGAAAATGGCACGTACACTTACTTTAGATACGAAGGCGATTTATCAGTTGATAATACTAAGCCGCTGGTCATGGTCGTGATGAACAAAAATGAAGAAGCGGCAGAACTATCACTCGACCGTTTTACTCAGGTACTACAAAATCGTCAGTTTGTGGTGAGAGATGTTTTGAATAACAAGTCTTTTAAATTAACAAATTCGTTAACAATTCCGGCAAAAACAGCGGCGGTATTTGAGTTAGTTCCGAATAACTAATATTAGTCGTTACTGTCATCTAAGGTGATGCCACTGACGGTTGTCACCTTGTATATCTGTAACAGGCCGAACGTAAAAGGTTAAAACGATGGATCTCAGTTTTATGAATAAATTGAACACTTTTCTAAAAAGAAGTTTAGTGGCTATTTCACTCGGCATGACAGTGAGCGTTTCTGTCTATGCGGAATCAAAGTTAGCAACAAAAATAGAAAGTGACCTTCCAAATGACCCTGTCGTTGCTTTGCAATCTGAGAAAGTATCGGTAACAGAGACATCGAGTTTAAAGGCGGGAATTACACGCCAACCCGTATCGCTCAAAAAGGTTTATCAGTCTCACCAAGTCACTCCAGAGGGCTTGGTTGTTACTCATAGCCAAGGCCAGCTAATCATAAATGCGCTTCATGAACTCGCTATTGAGGTCAAAGCTCTTGGTCAATACAGCCGGGAATTTCCTAGTTTTGCCAAAGACCCGAGTGTTGACTTAGGTGCCGCCGTTAAATTTATAGAGCAAGATACCAAGCTAGTTTATTCGACAAAAAGGCTCAGCGTTTCAATAGACAAGGCGACACTTCAGCTGACGTTTTACAAAGATGATGAGTTGCTGACTCAAGAAGAGTCCGGTTACTTCGAGCAAACCACATTACAAGGGTTTCGCTTTAACCTTGATGATAATGAAAAGCTGATGGGAACCGGCGAACGCGTTGTTGGTATGGACCGTCGTGGTCATCG
Source organism: Psychrosphaera sp. (assembly GCF_982872775.1). Classification (NCBI taxonomy): domain Bacteria; kingdom Pseudomonadati; phylum Pseudomonadota; class Gammaproteobacteria; order Alteromonadales; family Pseudoalteromonadaceae; genus Psychrosphaera; species Psychrosphaera sp. Next base: position 51,088 of record NZ_CEYNSH010000003.1, read on the forward strand.
ATTACCACTTTACAACCGCGCTCACTATGGCTATGGCACCTATTCAGAGCAAATGAACTACAGTATTCCAGCAGTCATGTCGTCGAAAAAATACGTCATTCTTTATGACAATCCAGCCAAGGGCGCGATTGATTTAGGTAAAACAGAGTCTGACGTTTTACAGTTTGAAGCAACGGGTGGGCGACAGGCTTATATTTTGTTTGCTGGAGACAGTTACCCAGATTTGATTCACCAATACGTGAAAGTAACGGGTAAACAGCCAATGCCAGCGCGCTGGGCTTTGGGCAACCACTCTTCTCGATTTGGCTACAAATCTCAAGAACAAGTCTTAGATACCATAAAGCGATTTAAAGACGCAGATGTGCCGGTCGATTCCATTATTCTTGACTTATATTGGTTCGGCAAAGACGTTAAAGGCCATATGGGCAACCTTGATTGGGATCGTACAACGTTTCCTGAGCCTCAAAAAATGATCGAGTCGTTAGCAGCACAAGGGGTTAAAACGACATTGATTACTGAACCCTTTGTTTTGACAAGCTCGAATCGTTATCAAGAAGCGGTTCAGAAAGACGTGTTGGCAAAAAACATTGCAGGCACTGGCGTTCGAGAATTTGAATTCTTTTTTGGCGAAACGGGCCTAATTGACGTTTTCTCGGATTCGGCGCAGCAATGGTTTGGCGATATTTATAAAGATTTGGCGAAACAAGGTGTAATGGGAGTTTGGGGAGACTTGGGTGAGCCAGAAGTGCACCCTAGTGACATGTTACACCGACTCGATAAGTGGAATTTGAACGCAAGCGGCGACGAAATTCACAATGCCTATGGCCACCAATGGGCGCAGTTAGCATATGAATCACAATTGCAGGCTCGACCAAATGAGCGGCCGTTTATCATTATGAGAGCGGGTTTTGCTGGCTCACAACGATATGGTTTTATACCTTGGACTGGTGATGTCAGCCGCTCATGGGATGGTTTAAAACCACAACCCGAACTGACTATGCAAATGAGCCTATTGGGGTTAGCTTACACCCATTCTGATTTGGGGGGCTTTGCTGGTGGCGAGTCGTTCGACAAAGAAATGTATATCCGCTGGCTCCAGTACGGCGTCTTCCAGCCAATCTACCGTCCACATGCACAAGACAATATTGCGCCTGAACCTATTTATCACGACCAAGAAACCATTGATATACTGCGCGAGTTTATCAAGCTGAGGTATCGATTGATGCCATATAATTACACCTTGGCTTATCAAAACCACCTAACGGGCATGCCATTGATGCGCCCGATGTTTTTCGGTGACGAGCAAAATTCGGCTTTGATCGATATGAACGACCAATTTATGTGGGGCGATAGCTTTTTAGTCAAACCGATTACCAAACCAGGTTTAAAAACGCCTACCGAGGTTTACCTTCCGAAAGGTCAATGGACAAACCTATGGAACGACGAAGTGCTAACTGTTACAGAGCCCGCAGGCAAAGTAATCAGTGTGCTTAATGACTTAACAACGATTCCGGTATTTGTAAAAGGCGGCGCAATCATTCCAAGCGTAAATGATCACAACAATGCCACTGAATATTCTTCAGAGCAATTGCGTTTGGACGTGTATTTTGACCCAAGCCGACTCGTCAATGAGTCCATGATGTTTGAAGATGATGGTCAGTCGGCGGATAGTATTTCAAATCAAAAGTTTGAAAAATTGACGTTTAAAACCGTGGCAGCGAGTAAGCAGGGGCAAGCAGTGATGAACTTATCTCTAAAGCGAGATATTGCTGGTGCTTATGATGGCATGCCAGAGCAACGAAACGTGTTACTGGTTGTGCATCACTGGCCTAGTTTTCCAAAAGACATTCAAATTGATAATAAACCCGTTGCTCTAATGGTAAACCAAGCTGACTTTGACTTGGAGCCAAATGCGGCCATCTATGACAGTATCAACAAACAACTCATAATAAAAACAACCTGGCAAGAACCCGCCAGTGAAATCAATATAAAATAAGGGACGGTTATGCGCGTTTTCCGGTCAAAGCCAAAGGCTATATTAAAATTAAAAGTCGCAGCGATGGCGATTTTTAGCATCGGTGTTCTTAATGGTTGTGCACCTGTAGAAAAACCTGAAACGGTGGTTCAAATGCCAGAAGTTGAAACAAACGAGCAAGGTAAGCCTATTGTCTATCAGGTTTTTACTCGTCTTTTTGGCAATAAAAATACAACCAATAAGCCTTGGGGCACGATAGAAGAAAACGGCGTTGGCAAATTCAGCGATTTCACACCCGAAGCGTTAGAGGGTATTCGCGAGTTAGGTGTGACTCATATCTGGTATACAGGCGTGCCGCATCATGCCGTGATAAATGATTATACCGATTACGGTATCAGCCTTGATGATCCCGATGTGGTGAAGGGTCGCGCAGGGAGTCCATATGCGGTAAAAGATTATTACTCGGTAAACCCAGATTTAGCCGATGATCCAGCGCAGCGTTTGCAGGAGTTTGAAGCGCTCATCGCACGTACTCATGCGCATAATATGAAGGTCATCATTGATATTGTGCCTAATCATGTCGCTCGAAACTACGAGTCCCTCGCCAAACCTGAAGGTGTCGAAGACTTTGGTGATTCGGATATCACTACTGTGGAATATCACAGAGACAATAATTTTTATTACGTCGTTGGTGAGTCATTTGAAGTGCCTGATGTGATTGAAGGCCAACAGCCTTTAGGTGGCGAAGCTCACCCACTAAGTGACGGTAAATTCGAAGAGAACCCGGCTAAGTGGACTGGCAACGGGTCGAGAGCCAGTAAACCTAACGCCAATGACTGGTACGAAACGGTAAAAGTGAATTATGGTGTACGCCCCGACGGGACGAAAGACTTTCCAGAGCTACCAGAGGACTTTGATAAAAAAGACGCCACTGCACACTTTGAGTTTTGGCAAGAACAAATCAGTCAAAACCGTATTCCAGATAGTTGGTTTAAGTTTAGAGACATTGCCTTGTACTGGACTTATAAAGGCGTAGATGGCTTTCGATTTGATATGTCTGAAATGGTCCCGGTGGAGTTTTGGAGCTTCTTAAACTCAGCAATCAAACAAGTAAATCCAGATGCATTTTTATTGGCAGAAATATATAACCCGGACGTTTATCGAGATTATATTTTTCTTGGCAAAATGGACTACTTGTACGACAAAGTCGATTTCTATGATGCCATCAAGCCAGTTATGCAAGGCAAAGCGGGCACGTCAGAATTAGTACGTATTCAACGAAAATTCGCCGATATCGAACAGCATTTACTGCATTTTTTAGATAATCACGATGAACAACGAGTCGCAAGTCCAGAGTTTGCCGGTGACATGAACAAAGGCAAGCCGGCCTTAGTGGTCAGTGCGCTCATTAATTCGGCACCAATGATGATTTATTTTGGTCAAGAAGTGGGAGAAGATGGTTCGGAAGAAACCGGGTTTGGTGATCCATCTAGGACAACTATTTTCGACTACGCTGGCGTGCCAGCACATCAACGTTGGATGAATAACGGCAAATTTGATGGTGGTCAACTGACAAGTGAAGAACGAAGCCTACGTCGCTATTACAAAAAGGTACTGAACTTCGCTGCGACATCACCCGCCATGATGGGCGAGTACTTAGATCTTCACAACTTTAACCTTTCAAAAACAAATGGCTACACAGACTCTCAAATGAGTTTTGCTCGTTGGTCTTCGTCTGAAAACAAGTCAGGGTTGGCAGAACGAGTCGTAGTGGTAAGTAACTTTAGTGAGTCTACTTCGGCCTATCGCCTTGAGCTATCGCCAAGACTTACTAGTGAGTGGCAACTTACTCCTGGTCATTACGAGCTTGTAGACCAGTTGAGTGACCGAGTTTTGTCACTAGAAGTGAGCCCGTCAACGGCTGCAGTGAACATCGAGCTTGAGGGTTTAGCGTCGGTAGTGTTGTCAGTGTCAAAAAAGGTGTCAGATGAAATGCCAAACACAGCACTAAATCTAGCACCAAATGAGAGAGTAAATATGGTACCTAATGACTCATCTGAAGCATTACAGAAAGGTCAGGTACAAACTATTGAAAACGTCCAGTTAACGAACCTCAACCGTACACGTACTTTGCGAGTATACCTTCCGCCTTCTTATCACGTGGAACCAAAGCAGCAATATCCGGTTATTTACATGCATGACGCCCAAAACTTGTTTGATGACGAAACCTCATTCATGGGTGAGTGGCAAGTGGATGAGTCGATGGACCAAATTGCTCAAGAGACTGGTTTTGAAGCAATTGTCGTAGGTATTGATAACAGTAGTAAGTATAGAATTAATGAATACAGTGCTTGGGACCATGCTAAGTATGGTGTAGGAGAAGGGCGATTGTATGTGCGTGATATTGTCGAAGTTATCAAGCCTCTTGTCGATGAGCGATATCGCACACTTTCCTCTAATAAAGATACCGCAATCATGGGCAGCTCTATGGGCGGTTTGATTAGCCACGTTGCCGTGCAGTCACACCCTGAGGTATTTGGCAAGGCAGGCATCTTTTCTCCATCCTATTGGTATTCAGACAAAGTTTATGACGAACTTGTTGATAAACCGATGAAAAATTCTCACAGACTATACTTTATCGTAGGCGAAAAAGAGGGCGAGAGTATGGTTAAAGGTATGAAAAAAATGACTGCACAACTTCAAACCCAAGGTCATGAAACTAACGCACTTTATTCTAAGGTTGTTCCTGGGGCTGAACACAATGAAATGTTTTGGCGAAGTGAATTTAAAGATGCCGTTTTATGGCTGTTTAAATTAAACCGATAAGTGACCTTGCGCGTTACTTAAAACCAACTATCTTTACTTACTAGCAAAGGATTTTCATTAGCGACAGGACGTTGCTGACTTCCCCAACACAAGAGGATTGTTTTCGTGAACGTAGGTAAAGCGTGGCACTATTTATTAGTACACCCGGAAAAAGGTTATTACACGGGCTACAAAGGCCCTGAGGCGTTCGGTACCCTAGAAGACGCTAAGATATACCGAACAGAACAAGAAGCTTACATGGCGCGTTTGGTGGCAGGATTGGACGTGTATGTAGAGTCCTGTTTATTGTGGCACAATCGCACGGCGAGTAACTTAAGTGCTCCAGGTACAGAGGACAGCTCGTCAGCTATTTCACACAGTGCTTCACAAAACAATTCACAAAATAGCTCTCAAAATAAAGCTAAACAGACATCAACTCTACTCGGCACGAGCGGGCGAACAAAATCGTCGACAAGTATTGGCCGAAAGAAACGCTTTCCCTTTACGCTTATTTCAAATCCACAGGGGCATTTACTAACAGAGCCTGCTCATTCTGATACGAGGGGTAAATCGAACGTTCGTCCAGTCACCCTTAGACTTGTCACCTGATAGCCTTAGACTCGTCACCTGATAATCAACCCAGGTGACTGTCCTGCTTTATCGTTGGTTCATTGACGATTCATTGTTAAATTGTAGATACAAAGCCTGTACACCTCACAGGCTAATGCAAAGCTTGTAACTCTTCTGGATACTCTTCAACGACGACATAATCGAGAATGTCATTCTGGTTGTTAACCAGAGCATACCCTTCAACAATCATTGTCCGTTGACGCTTTTTAGTGACATGGGTGCGAAATGCCCAAAGGTTATCCTTCGGGTTTTGCTGAAGGTGAATCCGTTGTTTGTCTTTTATGACACTATTGACGGTCTTTTCAGATAAATCGATAGGATGTAATAGGTCATGTGAAGACAGCTTTAGGTTTGAGCGCGGTGAAAATGATGCATTATCAATCGCAAGTAAAATGACGATGGGCCAAAAAAGAGTGGTAAGAACGAATGCGATAGTTAATCGCTTTCGATTAAGAGCGCGGTGCTCTTTTTCAAATTTAGGATTAATGCCCGGCAACGAACTAGAAGCTGGACGTTCAGTTTCATCTTGTGAATACGTAGCAAAGATCAGCGCAATAACGGCGCCGGCACACAGATATATTACTATCATAATTGAATCCTTAACTCTTTATTGTTTTGTGACAAGCTGTTTATTTTGGAATAGTTATTATTTTTAATTGCAAGTTGGTTAGCGCACAGCTTTAAAGAGACAATGAAATAAGTAATGTGACCAAATAAGTTGGTAATGGATGACTGTATTAATGATGTTAGGGTTAAATATAATGTAATTGAGAATATTGTAATGGAGATTGAGGAGACTGTTTGTCGAATAGTGGTTGGTGCGAGATATTGCATGCAAGCACACTTCACACAAGCAAAGACTTTGCGTTGTGGTGTTGTGTTGGTGTTCAGCAAGCAAATTGTCATATTTATTCCTTCAAATATCTCACCGCATAACTGCACGGGTCGCATCCAAGTACAGAATTGCGAAAAACAGTAAACTAAGTCTTGCATGGATTTTTAGTTTTTCCAGTCAAAACCAGTCCAATCTAGGTAAGTTTTTCGGAACATTTTGTTATTTCAAGAAAAGTAATTAAGAAAATTTTTGGAGGTTGTGCTTAGGGACAAAAGCAACGCGAGATAATTTTGGCAATACCGACTCACCAAACTACTATCTCGAGCCATTAAGAAAGGAAGGGCGACAGACTTTGATTATACCTGAATACGTATGTATTTTATTGTCCCAGAGGCTGCCTTCATTATAGGCTCTAAGGTTAAGTTGCATGAACTCTAATGATAATAATATCGATAACTAAATGTCATGCGAATCAAACAGGAATAAGTTATGAAACAACCTAAGTTATCCTTCTGGCAAGTTTGGAATGTCAGTTTTGGCTTTTTAGGCGTACAAATTGGATTTGCATTACAAAATGGTAATGTAAGTCGAATTTTGTCTGACCTTGGCGCTGATCTTTCTTCTCTTTCTCTATTTTGGCTAGCGGCTCCTATTATGGGGTTGTTGGTGCAACCAATCGTCGGTTCTTTGTCTGACCGCACGTGGAATAAAATGGGGCGTCGCTTACCGTTTATTTTTGGTGGTGCGATTGTCGCTGCTGGCGCCATGGCTCTGTTACCGAATGCACATTTGCTTGTTGCATTTATTCCGCCAATGCTATTCGGCTTGATCATATTTGCGGTAAAAGATGCCGCGTTTAATGTGACTTTCCAACCGTTTCGTTCGTTGGTTTCAGATATGGTCCCGCCAGAGCAACGTAACTTAGGTTATTCAGTTCAAACGTTATTAATCAATATCGGTGCTGTTATCGGTTCTATTTTACCTTTTGTGCTAACAAATGTTATTGGCCTAGAAAACGCGTCTAAAGCGGGCGAAGTCGCACCGTCGGTTATTTGGTCATTTTATATTGGGGCAACCATTTTATTAGGTTCGGTACTTTGGACTGTATTTAGAACGAAAGAATACGAACCTGAGCAATATTACGAATATAAAGGCTTAGACATCAATGAAGTTGAGGCTGAGCAACAAGAAAAGAAATCGATGGCAGAAAAGCTGTCTGGCTTCTGGGCTTTATTAAAAGAATCACCGGTGATAATGAAACAACTAGCGCTTGTGCAGTTTTTTTCATGGTTTGCTTTATTTATTATGTGGACTTACTTACCCGCCGCACTTACTCAAAATACATGGGGTGTAGCGGTAGATTGGTTCGATCCAGTTTACTTAGCGACTCACGCTGTACCTGACAGCATTTCTCAAGCAAAAGGTGCTGCTGGCGACTGGGTTGGCATTTTGTATGCGGCGCAAGCATTGTTCTCTGTTGCTTTTGCTGTGGTACTAACGAAGTTAGCTGACAAGTTTGGCCGTAAACTCGTTTATTCACTTTCCTTGCTAGCGGGTGGTCTTGGGTATATCAGTATGGTGGTGTTTACTGACCCGACGATAACTCATGTAAACCTATTAATCACACAGGTTGAAGTTCCGCAAGGAGCGATTGGTGTGGTTTGGTCTATGATTGGTGTGGGCATCGCATGGGCTGCTATTTTGGCAATGCCGTATGCCATTTTGGCAGGTGCGTTACCGGCTGATAAAACAGGTGTTTATATGGGTATCTTTAACTTTACGATTGCGGCACCACAAATCGTATCAGGCCTAGTAAGTGGCTGGATCTTAGGTTCAGTATTCGCTAATGAGGCTATTTACATCATTATGCTTGCTGGTGGCTCTATGATACTCGGTGCTTTGTCGGTGTTATTTGTTCGTGACAGTTCGGCTGAACCTATTTTGATACCAACTGAAGACAAAGCAACTGCGTAACGGTACTATCTTTACACAATCATTAAAGCCCAGCTGATTGCTGGGTTTTTTATAACTAAAAAGTAACAGGGTAACTTGAATGAATATTTCAATTGTTTCAGGTAGCACAAGAGCAAACTCTGGTAGTGCTAAGACCGCTTTATATCTAAAAAATCAACTGACCAGAATAGACGCAAGTCAGGACGTGACGATTTTTGATTTAGCTGAACTCGAATTACCTATGTGGGAAGAAGATACTGACTTGTCACAATTAGAATCAGCAAAGAAGTCTCTTGAAGATGCCGATGCATATGTGTTTGTTGTTCCTGAATGGCACGGTATGGTTCCGCCAGCAGTGAAGAACTTGTTCTTTCTTTTCACTGGGGTATTTCGTCATAAGCCTGCTTATATCGTTACTGTTTCTGCAGGCAGTGGTGGTCGTTATCCGATTCAGGAAATGCGAGCAACAGCGTACAAAAATACGTTTTTAAACTTTATTCCAGTAAACACTGTTATTGATCGCTTAAACGCTACAATTGATGAAAATGGTGAATATATCGCTGAGAAACAGTTTGTCGCAAACCGTGTTGATGAAGGCTTGAAGCTTTTATTAGAGTACGGGAAGGCTTTCATTCAAATTCGTCAAAGTGAAATCGTGCAGGAAAAACGTTTTCCTAACGGCGTTTAAGAAACCATCGACGTAAACAAAGAGCTCGCCTCCTTTGTTTGATCAAAAAAATAAACTTAGCCCTGATATTGATTAAGTCAATTTCAGGGCTTTTTATTAAAGAACGGAATAACAGCCAGCATTGAGGTAAAAACACTCAGTTAAACGGTCACCGTTGGTTTTATTGAAAAAAGTTATGCATAATATGCATTATTAAATCAAATATCGGTTATTTGATAAAAATTGAAAAATAATTCACCTGAATACGTATGCATCCGTTCGTCTCGGGCTTGAACTTTTTTAAAATATAGTTTTACAGCTTATGTAGGGCAAGGTAGTATTTAAAAAAACGGAATAGGTGTTAAATATTCGTGAAAGGTAAAGCCACATCATTTGATATTGCTTATCGCGCAGGCGTTTCGCAGTCAACGGTGTCAAGAGCATTGCGTAATAGTCCTCTTGTCAGCGAAAAAACACGTGAAAAAATTCAACAAATCGCCAAAGAGCTCAACTACACGGTAGATAAAAACGCCAGTAGTCTTCGCTCTCAAACCAGTACCACATTGGCGCTTTTGTTATTCGAAGACCCTATGAGTGATGACTCGCTCGTCAATCCTTTTTTCTTATCCATGCTTGGCAGTATTACTCGTGAGTGCGGCAAATTAGGTTATGACCTGCTTGTCTCATTTCAAGAGTTAGATGCTGATTGGCACTCTGTTTTTAAAGACAGTAATAAGGCCGACGGTTTGATTTTGCTAGGTTATGGCGATTACCTAGATTATGAAAGTAAACTGCGAGAGCTGGTCAAACACGGTACCCCATTTGTCCGTTGGGGCGCGGCAACAACTAGCTTTGAAACGTGCTCGATCGGATGTGATAACTTTCACGGTGGGCAACAAATTACTCAACACCTAATTGACAACGGCCGCAAGCACTTTGGTTTTGTGGGTTCTGTTCACGATGGAGCCCCAGAATTTAGAGCCCGTTATGAAGGACATAGTGAGGCACTGATTAAGGCCGGTTTACTAGTAGATGAACAATTACAAAAGGATGCGGCAAATACGGAAGAAGACGGTTATCATGCCACTGTCGCGTTGCTAGATGAAGGTAAGCCTCTCGATGCCATTGTTGTCGCCAGTGACTTGATTGCGACAGGTGTATTAAAAGCGCTTGAAGAGCGTAATGTGACGGTGCCAAATGATTGCGCAGTCGTGGGTTTTGATGATGTGCCAATTGCTCGTTATACCAAGCCTGCATTGACTACGTGTCGACAAGATTCTACGGCGGCAGGCGTATTACTTGTAGATAAGCTTGTAGAGCTCATTAAGGGCGAACCAGTAACCAATTCATTTATGAAAACAAAACTCGTCGTGCGCGAGTCTTGTGGGGCTAAATCATAACGTCTTATTTCTATATCTAAGCCATATTTGAAATGCCAAAAGTGAATTTCAAAGCGGCAACGGAAAGACGATACGTATAAGCTATAGCGAACACATAAAAAAGCCAGCATCATTATGATGCTGGCTTTTTGTTTGCTTTGATACTTTCTAAGTAAATCCATTTATACTTTTTTTCGCTTAATTGTAAGGCTAAGCAAGCCTAAACTTAAAATTGCTAGAGATGTGGGCTCTGGAACTTGTGACGGGTTATCTACAACTACAGCACCACCAACATCAAAAGTTGAATATTTAATAGTCCCCCCGGCATACAGAAAATCACCACTTGCAGTGAAATCGATTTTTACGGTATTAAAAACTGCGCTGTCATCAATCAGTCCGATGAAGACCCCTTTGCCTTGAGTTCCACCACTGTTTACATGCGACGAATTATTTGGGTCGTAATTGGGGTTATCTGATGCTTGCGTCATGGTACCAATGTCTACCCAGGCACCATTATCAAAAGATGCTCTGACCGTTGACGGATAGCAACAGGTGCCCCAATCTCCTAATTCAAAGCCAAATGCATTAATTGAATCTGTAAAAGTAAAGGTAATTATATCATTTGTTCCAGAAGAGCCAGTGGTATTAATTGCAGCCCCAGTCATAGCATACCCTGCGTTTGGGTTTGTCCATGAGCTTCCTGAGGCCGTACCGATAGTAAAGTCACCAAACCCCCAACTGTTACCAGACCCTTGAGCAGTCAGCGTATAACTGCTATCCGATTGCACAGATGAAGCTGCAATTGTTGCGTCATAGTGGCTTTGCCCGCCACTTACGGTGTCGTAGAACGTAATTAAACTTGCATTAGCTACTCCGCTAATAGTTAAAGCTGCCGTAATTATTACACTTTTTAAGAGCTTACTCTTCATTTCAACATCCCTTTAGAATTTTAAATTTAACCAGGTACAGGGAGGTTTAAGCAAGGATCGGGCCAGCGGGCTGGCTAATTAATTTCCTTTTAAATCAATGTTTTATTTTGTTTGTGTTGCTAGAAATCCAAATCGTGTAAAATATTCTGACAACTTGTTATTTAAAATCACTGGAGTGTCTTTTGTTGGTTAGCTTAAATGCTCTCTGTACTTGACCATAAAAAAGCCAGCATCATTATGATGCTGGCTTTTTGTTTGCTTTGAGGCCCATCGACTTATCGATGGGCGAGGGCAGGATTACAGTCGGAACTGCTCTACAGACTGGCGTAGTTCTTCTGCTAAGCGCGCCACTTCTTGTGACGATAGATCCGTCTGAGAAGCACCTGAAGCGGTTTGTTCAGCAATGGCAACGATAGACTCTAGTCGTTCACTGATTTCATTACTGACTTCGTTCTGCTCTTTTGCTGCTGACACGATTTGTTCACTCATGTCATTAGCTTGGTGTACTGAATCAGTAATGCTGTTTAATGCTAAGGTCGCTTGCTCTGTTTGCTCAACACACACATCCGCTTGGGTCTTAGAGTGGTTCATTACACTAACCGCAGACTTTGAACCGCGTTGCAATTGCTCAATCATGCTCTGAATTTCTTCAGTCGACTCTTGTGTTTTACTTGCAAGTGAACGAACTTCATCGGCTACTACGGCAAAACCACGACCTTGTTCACCCGCACGTGCGGCTTCAATCGCTGCGTTAAGTGCTAACAAGTTAGTTTGTTCTGCGATACCGCGAATAACATCCAAAATACCACCGATAGCGGCACTGTGTTCGTTAACTTCGTGGATAACACCAGAAGCTTGTTCAATTTCACTCGCTAGCTGGATAATTGTTTGCTTATTGTTATCTGAGATTCCTTTAACGCGTTCAGCATCTTGGTCAGCTTGTTTAATGTCACTCAATGCTTCATTTGCACGGTCCATTACTGAGTAAGATGTGCTGGCCATTTCTGTGGTGGCAGTTGCAGCTTGTTCTACTTGAGAGCGTTGCTCGTTGATGGCAACCGTTGACTCTTTAACGACCATTGATGTTTCTTCAGATGCAGTCGCTAATTGATTTGAACGACTTACAATACCGTGAATCAACTCACGAAGGCTTTCAATTAGCATGTTGCAATTTTTCGCTAATTCACCGAATTCGTCTTTACTTGAGTCGTCTAGCTTCACGGTGAGATCACCGGTTGCAACAACGTTTAAGACTTCATTGACCGCCGCAAGTGGACGTTTAACACTGATTACGGTTCTATAACCAATGAATAACAGAACGACCAGTGCGAGGATCATGACAACCCAGTTTTGTGTCGCGCCCGAACTAACCGCGTTTTTAACGCCTTCAGTAGTGGTATTCAATTCTTGTTTAACCAAAAGCTCTAGATGCTTAAGTTCAGCGATACCCGCTTCTGACAGGCTTGTCGTTTCGTCGAGATAACTGGCCGCTGCGTCTAGTTTGTTCAACAATTGAATTTTAAGATTAGCAACACTATTTGGTGCATTAAGCAATTCATTAACCGTTTCTACTTGGTCGATAATGTCCTGTTTGGCTTCGTAGTCTTGGCCTTCACTCGCTTTTTCCAATGCTAGAACGGCCTTCTGTGCATTACCTTGGATGTATTCAATTTCTTTTATAATTGTTTTGACGGTTTCACGATTATTGTTTTTGGCAAGGTCATTAATATTGGAGATGATGTTTAACATGTCCATTTCGATGCGTGCTGCCGAAGTTACCGCTGGGTGATTACTTGGTAAGTCATTTAAATCAATAAAGTCGAGAATATAAACGGCTGCATCGTCAGCGGCCATTTCCGTTTCATCAAGTTGTTCAGATACGCTATCTGCCAAATTAAGTGTCGCCTTTTTTGCGTCGAATAATTGATAAGAAGCATTTTTGAAATTATTGAAGCGTTCCTCTACATTTGGCACTTCGGCGCTTAGTTCAGGTACATCTTTGACAATAGAAGATAGTTTATTGATTTCTTCTTCAATCGCTGTCGCTTGTTGATTGAAGGTGCTAATTGTTTCTTCAACTTCGGCATATTCAGTTGCGTAATAGTCAAGTAATGTTGTTTTACTCATTGCCAAAAACTGTTGTTGTAACTTGGCGCTGGACTCAAGTGCGGGGACAGATAGTTTGTTAACTTGCTCGGTTGAGTCTGAAATGTCGCTCAGTATCTGTACTGAATTGATCCCTAAAACGAGCAACAGGACTGCGGTAATAGAAAATCCACCTATTACCCTCATTGCAACTGTAAGTTTCATAAGTTCTCCAAAGAAGACTGCTAACTTGATTATTTACTTCAGGTTATCGGCCAAAGTGTTGTTATTATTAATCATTATGTGGTTTTAACGGTAAACCATCTACAGGTAACACAATCGAAATATGCTGTGCCCCTTATTATTACTGGCTATTATGCACTAATTTTAAATTTTTTCTGGTTTTGCCAGTGTAAAATTGTCAAATAATTTCCCCATACGTATCCAGTGTCTAATCCAATGACATTTGGTACTGACGTCTTACCCATTAATGCAGCCCAATGACCAAAGACCCACTTAGTTTTGTCAAATCTTTCAGGCTCAAATTCGTACCAGGGTATCAATGATTTTTTTTGATGTTCATGTGCATCAACACTGGGTGACGTTTTGTCAGCAAAATTAAGCTTGCCGTCGCGATCACAAAAACGCATCCGAGTAAGACCATTGACAGTAAATTTAAGCTTTTCTAATGCTGTTAAATTTTCACTCCATTTAGCCGGTTCATTACCATACATGTTTGGAAGAAAATCTAGGTAATCCTCGCTACTTAATGTTTTATGCAATTGTTCTGCCCATTTTTCAGCGTCAGTTGTTGCCCAACCAGGTGGTAGGCCAGCGTGACTTAGGAAACCTGATTTATCGGGTAAAGGCAATAACAATGGCTGTTGTCTAAGCCAGTCGACAAAAAATTGGAGTTGAGGTGAGTCAAGTAAAGCGGCAAGATTATCTTTTGGGTTAACCCGTTTGATGCCGTTGGCAACGGCAAGAAAATGCAGGTCATGGTTACCTAAAACGGTTCTAACAGAGGAATCGTGTTGGGTTAAGAAGTTAAGGGTTGAAAGGGAGTCTTCACCTCTAGCAATGAGGTCACCAGTCAGCCAAAGCGTGTCTCGACCATGCTCGAATTGCACTTCAGCCAAGGCCTTGTTTAGGCCTTGGAAACAGCCTTGGATATCGCCTATAAAATAGTCTGCCACCTAAGAGCCGCCTATTAATTAATGAACGACGTTAGGTACGGCTAATCGGAATACTGGAATGGGAATTTGAACCTCAGTCGATTCGACTTCAAACTGATAGTAACCTTCCATAGTACCAATTTCTGTTTCTAACACACATCCGCTGGTGTAAGTGTAACTTTGACCCGGCGCTATGATTGGTTGTTCACCAACTACGCCCGCGCCTTTGACTTCGATTTTCTTACCATTTGCATCGGTGATGAGCCAATATCGGCTCATCAATTGTGCCGCTTTTTCATCATTATTTGTGATAGTGATGGTATACGCAAAGACGAATCGGTTCTGCTTTGGGTCTGTTTGTTCAGGAATGTCTCGCGTTGTAACGCTAACATCAATCTTCATTACTGCTACCTATTTTTGCTTTATTTTCACCATACCAAATGGCGATTTTTATGTAGTCATCAAGGCTAAGGTTTTCAGCTCTAAGGCTTGCATCAATTCCTAACTCAGCGAGCCCGTCAGCTGAAATGAGGTTTTGAAGGCTATTTCTCAACGTTTTTCTACGTTGGTTAAAGGCTTCCAGGCAAATAGTGTTTAAGAGAGCAGGGGCGACTTGGCTTCGCTCTTCTTTTGCTTTTGGAATTAAACGAATTACAGCCGAGTCTACTTTTGGTGGCGGAACAAACGATGAAGGCGGAACATCGGTGACTGGCACTGTGCGGCAATAGTATTGTGTCATGATACTTAATCGACCATAAGCCTTGGAGTTAGGCGCAGCACACATACGATTAACAACCTCTTTTTGCAGCATGAAGTGCATGTTTTCGATATTGTCTAAGTATTCATATAAATGAAATAGTAAAGGCGTTGATATGTTGTATGGTAGGTTGCCAAACACTTTGAGCTTTTTGTCGTCACGAATGACTTGGCTGAAATCAAACTTCAACGCATCAGCTTGATATATGTTGAGCTTCTTGCCAATAAAAGGGTGAGTCTGAAGACGCTCAGCTAGGTCTTTGTCTAGCTCTACTACGTTTAGTAAATCAGTTCGTTCGGCGACAGGCTCTGTAATTGCGCCAAGACCTGGACCAATTTCTAAAATATTGTCACCTTCTTTTGGTGCAATTGCGCGAACGATTCTTTCGATTATATCTTCATCAGTCAAAAAGTTTTGACCAAAGCGTTTACGGGCCTTATGACCCTGATGAATGCCTTTTGATGGGTCAAAGTGCTTTTTGTTGGAAGTTTTGTATTTACTCATTGAGTGCATTAAGCCTTTTTTTCATTTGCCATTTTTATGGCGTGTCCAATTGCAACTTCCATGCTGCCTGTATTTGCGGTTCCTGAACCTGCTAAGTCAATCGCGGTACCGTGATCAACTGAGGTTCTTATATAGGGTAGACCAAGAGTGATGTTAACGGCGTTACCAAACCCTTTATATTTGAGGACGGGGAGTCCTTGATCGTGATACATGGCTAACACTGCGTCGGCGTCATCCAGATATTTTGGTTGGAATAGCGTGTCCGCTGGCAAAGGACCAACAAAGTCCATGCCGCAGCCGTTGAGCTTTTGTATCACCGGCTCTATGATTTCTATTTCTTCTCTGCCTAAATGGCCGCCTTCGCCGGCGTGAGGATTGAGTCCACACACCAATACTTTTGGTTTAACAATACCAAATTTAGTTTGTAAGTCTCGGTATAGGATTGTTGCGACTTTTTCAACTCGCTCAGGGGTAATTGCTTTAGCGACATAAGCAAGTGGGATGTGCGTTGTTACAAGCGCAACGCGCAGTCCCTGGGTAGCCAATAACATTACTACATCAGAAGTATTGGAGTGGTTTGCAAAAAACTCAGTATGGCCACTAAACGGCACGCCAGCTTGATTAATAATACCTTTGTGAACAGGACCTGTTACGACGGCATCAAACTTACCTTCCATATTACCAGCGCTAGCTGTAGTGAGAGTTTCAACCACATAACGACCGTTCTTCTCATTGAGTACGCCCGCTTGTGCTGGTGCCTCTAGTGGGTGGTGGATAATATACAACTGACCTTTTTGGTGAACTTTTGCTGGGCTGCTAGGATCAAAATCGACCAGCTTTATGGGCAATGACAATTGTTCAGCTCTTTCAAGCAACAATTGTCTATCTGCCAACACAATGAGTTGGCTAGGCCACTCTTGCTGAGCAATTTTTAATACTAAATCCGGGCCGATACCTGCTGGCTCACCCGGGGTTATAGCAATTTGGGGAATAGCGGTCATTTTAATTAAATAGCCTCAACATTCGCTTTGCTGCGTAATTCACGTAACCAGTTTTCTTGCTCTTCAGCGAACTTTCTCTTGAATATAATTTGATATGCGCGATCTCGTTTTGATTCTTCGGTTGCGTCGGCACTACGCTCGGCTTTTAGTTGAACAATATGCCACCCAAATTGTGTTCTAAATGGCGCACTGTATTCTCCTGGCTCAAGCTGGGCTAAAGCTTCTTGAAATTTAGGTGCGTATTTTTCTGGGTTTGACCAACCTAGCTCTCCGCCTCGTGAACCAGAGCCTGGGTCTTCAGAGTGCTCTTTTGCTAATTCCGAGAAGTCAGCAGTCCCCGCTTTTATGTCAGCAAGGAATTTTTCTAACATACGTTTAGCTTTTTCTTCACTTAAAATAATAGACGGTTTTAGCAAGATATGGCGAGCGTCGACTTCTTTTATTTCAACGGTTTCTCGGCCTCTTACATCTAGAATTTTGATGATGTGGAAGCCCGCGCCAGATTTTAGTGGACCAATGATGTCGCCTGACTTACTGCCTTTAACATTTTCTGCAAACAAAGATGGCATTTCATTGATGCCCATGTACCCCCAGTCTCCACCTTCAAGAGCTTTGGCACCACTCGAAGAGGTGATAGCAACTTGAGCAAAGTCTGCGCCGCCGTCGAGTAACTCGATAACTTTATTAGCAACATCTTTGCGAGCAGTAATATCAGCTTGGGTAGCGTCACTGTCTACATTGATAAGGATGTGACCAATATTAAATTCTTCTTTACTGGTTTGCTGATCGATAATAGCACTTAGAGTTTCTACTTCTTGTGGTGAAATAGAAATTCGACGACGTACATTAGCGCGCATCGTTTCGCTAATCGCTATTTCATCACGAATTTTTTCACGGTGTTGTTCGAAACTCTCGCCTTTTGCAATTACATCGGCACGGTAGGCCTCAATCGTTTTACCTTCGCTTTGAGCAATGCTTTGTAAAACTGAATCAAGGTGTGCGTCACTGATCTGAATGCCCATTCGCTTGGCGAGTTGTAACTGTAAGCTCTCCATAATCAGTTTTTCAAGCGCTTGAGTACGCAAAACTTCGTCATCTGGTAGGCGTTGGTTACTAATCGCAGCCTGTGCTTTGACTTGGTTGACAATTGCTTTTACATCGCCTTCTAATACGACGCCGTCATCGACGATGACTGCCACTTCATCGATTTTCTTTAATTCGGCTTGGGCTAGTGGTGCACTCAGTGCGAAGCCTAATAACAATGCGCTGATCAGAGATTTTTTTAACATATAATCTTCTCGTTATTTTGTAATGAGGTAAGGGCGGCGATAGGCGAAAATACTATCTGAGAACAGCTTAGAAATGTCTGATACTGTTTCTCCTCCCAAACCTTGGAATTTAAAGTTAATACCAACACCGTTCTCGTATCGTACGTTGGCGTTGTTATCGAAATCTGTATTTGTTAGGTCAAGTAATACTTGACGTTGTGCTGATACTTGAATGCTCCAACAACAGGAGCGATATTCAAATCCAATGACACTATCTAAATTAATTTTGCGTTCTGAGTCGTAATGGTAACTCGCGGCTAAAGACCACTGGTCATTTAGTTTGTAACTACCAAATACGCCAGATTGATTAATCGTTGTGTTGGCGACATCTCTAACATACCTGTGGTTAAACTGCACGTTTTTGTCTTCGTCGAGCCAGTAATCTAAAGCAACAAATCCACTTGTCGTTTTTTGTGACTCGCGGTCATACAAAATACCACCATCGATTTGCCAGTTTTTTGAGAGTTGACCAAACACTTCAACGGCAACTGCAGGCTTAGAGCGTTCATCATCAGGATTAGTTCCGGGTTCGATTGATTTATTCGCTAATTTATACACTTGACCAACACCGAAGCGGAAAATTTCTTGGTTATTATTGTTGAATATACTGCTAGAGATACCAACCGTCGCTTGGTTCATGGCAGTAATTCGGTCGATGCTTGAATAGGTCTGGCTTCTGAATAGAGCAAAATAATCTTCTTTTAATCGCTGTGAATCATAAAGGCCTATCTGAGATTGGTCAGACTCTTCTACAAACACATACTGTACTTTTGGTTCAAGTGTCTGACGAACATCTTGGCCAAAGTAACGACCAAACTTTTCAAAGTTTAAGCCAGCCAATAATCGGAATTTACCGACGCCACGGTCGACCGACTGTTCGGTTGGAACCACCTGGTTTGGATCCAAAGTGAGTGATTGAAATGACTGCTGATAGTGAGTAGCTAAATATGACGCACTTGATTCGAGTTGAAAAGCAGGGGTGTAGTACGAGTAGCTCAATTCGGGTTCGATATGACTACGAGTTACTTTGTGCTCTTCAACATACTCATTGGTAAAATGAGTAAAACTGGATCTAACGGCAAACCCGAAACCATTGGTCACTGATGTTGGTGTCCAGTCTAGTTCAAGTTGAGCTGGCACTTTGTATGAAGGGCTATGCATTCCTAGTTCAGTAATGTTTTGACTTAACAAGCGCATAGACAACTTGTCACTGTGATAAGTCAATTGTGCAACATTGTTTAGGTGCGTATCGGCTTTGTGGTGATAGTCACTGTTAAAGTCACTGATATAACTATCATCACTGAGCTCGGTCCATTGAACTTGGAATTGCCATGCATCCGACCACGTTGACTCGTGCTGAACATAACCTAAATAGCGTTCTTCTAATTCAGGGAAGTCTTGGTCTTCATTCATGTACTCTAGTTGCAGGATGTTATAAGACTCTTCTGATAAGTATCGACCATTGAGCTTCATCAACCATCCGCGTTGTGACATATACGTCGGGGTGATAGTGGCATCATAATTACTGGCCAAGTTAAAATAAATCGGTTGAGAATAATAAGCACCCAAACGAGTATTACTGCCAAGTTTTGGGAAAAGTAGACCACTTTTTCTCACATCGGTGATTGGAAAGGTAATGTAAGGTAAATATAAAACGGGGACGTCAGCAATTTTGAAAACGGTGTTCCAAGCTTCTCCCCAGCCTTCTTCTTGACTGATGTTGATCTCACTTGAAGAGAATAGCCAACTAGGGTTGTCTCCAGGGCAGGTTGTAAATGTCGCTTCATTTAAAACTAGGGATGCACTGTTGTCGATCAAAAATGCTTCTGCGGTACCACGACCTGAGTTAAAGCCCAACTCATAATTGGCATTGGTTAAAGCAAAGTCTTTGTTCTTCTCATCAATAAAAATTGACTCACCTTTAACAGAGGCTGTTTGCGAGTTTAATTCGACGTTACCATTGGCGGTGAATTGTGACTCCTGTTCATTAAAAACAGCTCTGTCTGCCAATACGGTTTGATTTTCTTGATAAATAATCACGTTGCCATCGAACTTGATCTGTTGTCCTTGTTGAATGTCAGTGCGGTCACTTTCAACGAGGATCGTATTTTTAGGAACAGACAAGTTTTTGAGAAGTGGGTTATTTTTTTCTTGCGACTGGGCTAGAGTAGCCATTTGACATTCAAAATTAGCGAAGGCCGAGCTAGAGAACAGGCCTAAAATACCGATGCTGATTAAAGTGTTTGCGCTAAATTTCAAGTTTTTGTAGACCTTTAAAGTTACACAATGCCAGGGGCGAGAACGTTGTTAAAATGACAACTTTGATGCAAAAAACGCTGGCGATAAAATAAAAATTAATAACTGATGAATTCTATACGATTTTTTTAAGATATACTACGTGTCAGACCTTGCTAGACGGTATTTTAATTGAACATAAAAGACAAAAAGTAGGAAGAAGTGATAGGAAAAATAGCAGGAACGGTTTTTGGCCTTTTGTTAGTAAGACATTTTATTGGTGGAATTATAGGTTTTGCCATTGGACACTTGTTTGATAGGGCGCTGCAAAGGATAAAAGATAAAGGAAACGTGGAAGCGTTTTTAACCAGTGGCGATAGCAAACAGTCCGTGTTTTTTTATACCACTTTTTCGGTAATGGGACATGTCGCAAAGGCCAGCGGACGAGTCACGCCAGAACACATTCAAACCGCCACCGACTTTATGACGCAAATGCGTTTATCGGACAGCCAAGTTGAGGAGGCCAAAAGCGCATTTCGTGAAGGAAAGCTAATAGGTTTTCCCCTTAAGAAAAAATTACGCCAATTTAAATCTCAGTTCAGTGATCGCAAAGATCTTTGTCAGTTTTTTCTAGAGATCCAGATTCAAACGGCTTATTGCGATGATGTGTTGGAGCAAGCCGAATATGACTTATTGGTCAAAGTCGCAAAGCAACTAGGGTTTAACAAGCGCCAGTTGCAGCAACTAATTGCTATGTGGGAAGCCGAAATTCGCTTTCAAACTTACAAAAAAGCGCAACAAGAAAAATACAAAAAGTATGACAGACGTCAACAATACCGAGAGCATCAAGAGCAGCAACGTCATCAGCAGCAAAGTGCCAGTCAAAATGGTGAGCCGAGCCTATTAGATGCGTATGCGTTACTTGGGGTGGGCGATAGAGACTCAGTTCGAGACATAAAGCGGGCCTATAAACGCTTAATGGCCCAAAACCATCCAGACAAGCTAGTTGCCAAAGGCTTGCCTCCAGAGATGATGGAAGTAGCTAAACAAAAAACACAGGATATTCAAGCGGCTTATGAGATCGTAAAGAAAGCCAGAAAGTTCTGATCTCACTTAAACCCGTGGCTCTGGCTGGACGCAGACGTTGAGTACTCTTTGGGCTGTGCGGCGTAAGTCCTAAACTCCAACTCTGCTCTACATACCAACGGAATACAAAAAGCCGAGTATTTCCTTAATGACACGGCGTTGTTGTCCATGGTAATCATAGTAACTGTTTAACGTGCGTTGGCGATAATCAGTTTTAAAATTCTTACGTGCCATTTTTGCCCGCCACGGTTTATTAGCTGTCACCCACCGGTTGTCCCACGTTTGCGATAAATCCAAAACAGGATAATCACTCATACTTAAAAGCTCGGCAAAGTCTCGATTTGGTTTTGTACCCAAATTATGCGCACTAAGCATGACTAAGGCATCTGGCCGAGGTAGCTTTTGTTCTGCAATTAGGTTAACCATCATAGGGCAGACCTTACCCTCACAAATCATTAGGTAAAATCCAGGGTATTGGCTAGCAAACTCAATACTTGCATTAAGCCTACCTTCCACAAGGTCCTGTAAAGTCTCTAATTCGCTTTCTTTGAGTGCCAAAGGCTGTGAGAAGGTTTTTGTGTAAAAGTCGTTAGTATTTTGTTGATCCGTCTCGGTATCAGTCCCCTCTGAAGAGGCTTCTTCTTGAGAGGCTTCTTCTTGAGAGGCTTGGTTGTCAGACTCAGCATTACCGTTAGGGTTGTTAGCTACATCACTGGTCGACACATCGTCGTTTGGGCTTGAGGATGATTCACTTGGCGTGGCAAGAGATTGATTAAGAATATTTTGTTGCAGGTCTTCATAATTCGGAGAAGTAAGTAACAAACTGGTCCAGCCGTAATCGTTTAATGACTGGTATAAGTTACTTAACGCCGCTTGCTTTAAAATACTTTGATTTACATCCGGCGCCAGAAACGCAATACCGCGTGGTAAACCCGTTGTTTGTTCTTTCAATAGCGTAATGAATGACTCTTCGTTCGCTTGTAATGTTTTGATTTGATGGTCTGGTAAATAGCGTTTTAAGTCTTGCTGAATCCACATTTCATGTTGGACAGGTACATGTTGTTGACTTTGTCGTGCGTCCAAACCGGTCACAAAAAACATAAAACTAATCAACAAAAATGTTTTTATCACGCTAAAATACATAACAAATCTCAATACTTGGTACTCTAAAAATTGTTATCGGCCAATCGAACAATTTCTAAAACCAAATCTCATTTTAAACGTACTTATTAGCCACTGTTGATGTATGTTTGTTTTTTGCAAACTTAATATGTTGCTAACCTAAAATATAGAGAAATACATGAAGTACACAAATAACCCTGACTTTAGCCACGAGCAATCGGACAAAATTGGTGTTTTACTTATTAATTTAGGTACGCCTGATGCACCGACGCCTGGCGCATTAAAACGTTACCTTAAAGAGTTTTTATCTGACCCTCGCGTAGTTGAAGTGCCCAGGTCTATTTGGTGGTTTGTACTAAACGGTATCATTTTACCTTTTCGTTCACGACGTTCAGCTAAAGCTTATAAAACGGTTTGGACAAATGAAGGATCACCGCTTCTAATAAATACCGAGGCGATCGCTAAAGGGGTTGCATCTAAGTTTAATGATCGTCCTGATGTGCTCATTGAGTTTGCAATGCGATACGGTAACCCATCGGTCGAGAGTAAGTTGAACAGCCTACTTAACCAAGGCGCTCGAAAGGTGGTGGTTTTACCGCTTTATCCACAGTATTCGGCAACAACCACGGCGTCGACTTTTGATGCTGTTGCAAACGTTTTAAAACAAACTCGATTTGTACCAGAGTTAAGGTTTGTGAATCACTATACTGATTCAGAAAAGTGGTTAGATGCATTGTCGAACAAAATAAAGAGTCATTGGTCGACTCATGGGCGTGCCGATAAATTGATATTTTCTTATCATGGGATTCCGATGCGTTATTGGCGCAACGGCGACCCGTATGCATGTCAGTGCCATAAAACGACTCGTTTATTGGCAGAAAAGTTAGGACTTGAAAAAGACGAATATATGACGTGTTTCCAGTCTCGTTTTGGGAAAGAGGAATGGGTTAAGCCATACTTAGACGAAACGCTTAAGGGGTTACCTGAACAAGGCGTTAAATCAGTTCAGGTCGTTTGCCCAGGATTTTCAGCAGACTGTCTAGAAACGATCGAAGAGATCGGCGAAGAAAACCATGAGTACTTTATGGAAGCGGGTGGCGAGCGGTACGAGTATATTGAATGTCTAAACGCGGATAACTCACACATTGATGCGTTGGCTGAACTAGTGCAGCAACAAATCAGTGGTTGGTCATTTACGACAACCGATATAGATGCTTTGACAGCCCGCCAAACTAGAGCTGAAAAGGTTAGAACTGATTTGGCTAAGTAGTCATTGGGGCGTCCATGTGTTGGTTTGGACGTCTAAACGTTTAGGTTTCTCTTTGGGTTGTGGTGTGATACCTTACACTTCTATTAACCTTATTTACCTAAGTTTCATTATTTTGGTCTTGCTGTAATAGTGTCGAGCAAAATTAAAGAGGAATCTAATGAACGATAATCATCAATCAGGCTTGGCGTTACTCCCGCTGGGCCTTTTTATTCTGTTGTTTTTAGGAACCGGAATATACCTTCAGATGCAGGGCGTAGACTATGCGTTCTACCAATTACCTGCACCTGTCGCTATTATCCCTGCACTTTTACTCGGGCTTTACTTTAATCGAGTCATTACTCCGACCAAACACACTCTTGAAGACAGTATTGCATTACTCATCAAAGGAATGGGCAACAATAATGTCATGACGATGTGTTTGATATATTTACTTGCCGGTGCCTTTGCTGCGGTCGCAAAGCAAACTGGAGGAGTAGATGCTGTTGTTAATTTGGGTCTTAGTGTTATCCCAAGTGCTTACTTAGTTGCTGGACTATTTGTGATCTCTGCCGTTGTTGCCACAGCGATGGGAACTTCAATGGGCACGATAGGGGCTGTTGCTCCTATTGCATTTGGGGTCGTTGAGATGACAGGGATACCCGCTGAACTTATGGCTGGTGCCATTGTTGGCGGCGCTATGTTCGGTGACAACTTGAGTTTTATTTCTGATACCACAATTGCATCAACAAAAACTCAAGGGGCTGAACTAAAAGACAAATTCAAAGAAAACCTTATATTTGCCTTACCTGCTGCACTTATTGTGTTGGCTATTTATGTATTTTACAGTGGCGCACCGCTTGAAAACGACCTCGCTGGAACAGAAGCAAATGTATGGTTAGCGATACCTTATTTCATGATTATAGTGTTAGCCATTTTGGGTTTAAACGTCTTTGTCGTTTTATTGTTAGGGATTGCTTTATCTGCAGTATTTGGTGCAACTTTTGCCGATTATCAACTCGCGGGGTTGGGTAAGGACATTTATACCGGCTTCGCCAATATGCAGGAAATCTTTTTGTTGAGTTTGTTGGTCGGTGGTCTCAGTGAATTAATGCGTCATCAAGGAGGATTAAACTTTTTGGTGGCTAAGATCAATTCTGTGTTGTTAAAGGTTTCAAAGAAAGGTTTATTTGTTAAAAATCAGATGGCCATCGCAAGCCTTGGCTTGTTAACGAACACGGCCATTGCTAATAATACTGTTGCTATTATTGTGTCAGGTGACTCAGCGAAGAAGCTGGCAGAGCAGGCAGAAATAGAACCAAAGCGAAGCGCGAGCTTGTTAGATATATTCAGTTGCATCACCCAGGGCTTAGTGCCATTTGGTGCTCAAGCCTTACTAGCCGCCGCCACTTTTGGTATTTCACCAATCGAAGTCGTATCAAACGTGTGGTACTGCATGATTCTATTTGCAGTTAGTGTCTTAGTGATGGTGTTAAGAGCTAGACGTTAGCAGCGCAAGAAGAATGCACAAAGCCTAAAAAGGGCAACTTGCAAATAAACAAAAGGGAAGCATTAGCTTCCCTTTTTTGTTAGTTAATGGCCAACGCTTTATTTAGTCAACACCGTCGCGACTGCTTTGGCAACGTAGTCAGCGTTATCTTTGTTAATGCCAGCAATATTAATTCGGCTAGAACCAACTAGATAAATACTAAACTCATCTTTTAGTCTTTGTATTGCATCTTTATCGATACCTAAAAACGAGAACATGCCGTTTTGCTTTGCGATAAACTCGAAGTCTCCAGGGACATTGTGTTCTTTAAACTTCTCAACAATGTAGCTACGTAGGCCGTTGATACGTGTGCGCTTTTCTTCAAGCTCTAACATCCACTCAGCTTTAAGTTCTTTATCAGCAAGGATACGCGCTACAACTTCAGCGCCGTGAGCTGGTGGCATAGAGTAAATAGCACGAATAACACTTAGCGCATTACTGTAAGCTACCTCTGTCGCAGCGGCATCTTTTGCAATCACACTGAATGTTCCAACGCGATCGCGGTATAAACCGAAGTTTTTAGAACAAGAAGCACTAACCAACAGTTCGTCTAATTGAGAAGCCAATAAACGAAGGCCCGCCGCATCCTGATCTAAACCAGCACCAAAGCCTTGGTAAGCAGAGTCGATAAGTACAACAAAGCCTTGTGCTTTCGCTAAATCAGCCACTACTTGCCACTGTTCGATAGTTAAGTCCATACCGCTAGGGTTGTGACAACATGCATGAAGTAGCACAACATCACCAGCAGGTACGGTTTTAAGGGTTGTGACCATTGCATCAAAATCAAGGCTCATGGTGGCAAAATCAAAGTATGGAAATTCTTTAGTCTCGACGCCAGCGGCATTGAAGATGCTGAAATGGTTAGCCCAAGTTGGGCTCGTTACCCAGATGGTTGCGTCGCGGTTGCTGCGTTTAATGAACTCAGCGGCAACACGTAGTGAGCCTGTACCACCTGGTGTTTGAGCTGTTTTAACGCGCTTTTGCTTAATAATGTCATGATCGCCAAAAACCAAGTCGGTCATTAATTCGTTAAACTCTAGATTACCTGCCAGACCTAAGTAAGCTTTTGATGTTTCGTTTTCAAGACGAAGTTTTTCGGCCTTTTTGACCGCTGTCATGACCGGTGTGTCACCACTTTCATTTTTATAGACACCTACACTCAAGTCGACTTTCTTTGGGTTTGTGTCGGCTT
Source organism: Psychrosphaera sp. (assembly GCF_982872775.1). Taxonomy (NCBI): domain Bacteria; kingdom Pseudomonadati; phylum Pseudomonadota; class Gammaproteobacteria; order Alteromonadales; family Pseudoalteromonadaceae; genus Psychrosphaera; species Psychrosphaera sp. The sequence continues at coordinate 77,541 of NZ_CEYNSH010000003.1, forward strand.
TGAATTCGGCCATTAGGCCTAAAATAGGATCGGTAGGAACCGGTTTAAGTTGTTCAAACATGCAAGTCTCTCTTTGCTCTGGTGCCACCAATGAAAGTGGACGGGTTAGCGCAACGTTAACAGCTCAGATAATTTTTCACAGACCGCTGAAAATAATTCTTTTTGTTGGTCATCGAAGCAATTCGTTGCAAAACATTCGACATCTATAATACCAACTATTTTTTGTTCTTCGCTAGCCAAAAGGGCATTTTTATTTTGCGAATCGTGTAAAGCAAAAATAGGTAAACAAAGTTCTGAGTTCACATGAGGATCGCACGTGTAATATTCACCACCATTATTGCGGTACTCAGTTACATCATTGATCACTTTTGATTGGCCGGTAAGTGCAACTGTAACGTTGTTACTCAATGCTGAAAACTCTTCGTTAAGTGGGAATTCTGCACGTGATGGTTTGCCAAAATAGGCAAGTTTTGTGAGGACTTTTTCGTTTTGTTTGTTTTCACGAGCCAAATACACACCAAACCAATCAACGTTGGTTTGAGCTTTGACCCAGTCAACAACACTTTGCACGTCCTTTAATACAGCTAGCTCTTGAGCTTTTAGCTCGCTGTGTAAATTAAATGGAGTTTCGTCTAGTTCGCCAAAGAGTGAACAGGTGCCACCTTCGCCTAACATAGGTACTTGGTATGACAACGACAGCGTAGGTTGGTGTGCATTACACCATAGGTTAAGTTGCTCGTAATAGTGCTGAGCGGCTTCTGATTTAATTAATGCTGACATAGTATTCACCGATTTACCTGATGCTTTTAACATCGAAATAGAACAAATTGACGCGACCCTTTCTAAATGGAAAGGTGTTTAGACGTCTAAACGTCAAGAATCCTATTATAAGACGACTGAGTTGTAAACCAGAAATACCCTTAAATCTGCTAAGTACGGTCAAATAGTTGATAACAAATCGTAACTTGATTTCCTTTTTCGTTATAAGAAACTGATTTTGACAGTTCTCTGATCAATTCATTACCTCGACCAAACGATTGATCATCAGTTGCATCATTTGGGTTGAGTTTTGATGTGTCGAAACCACTACCGCTATCGGTAATATTGATAATGAACATGAAATCATTAGGCGAGTACTTGATGTCAATTTTAATATGACCTTCGGTCAACTCTTCTAACTTGCTTTGTCGAAGAGCGTAATATTCAATAAACCCATCATTTTGGTCTTTGACATTAGAACTCATGCCCAAAATGCCATGCTCTACTGCGTTATTGTAAGCTTCAGAAATTAAGAGGAAAAGTGTCGACTTGTGCCTTTGTACCCCTTTAATACTCGCGATTGTGTCGACTAACTCTTCAATCGGGGAGGCCGTTTTGATTGCCTCAGCGTCTAAGTGTAATTCGTAGTGGTGTGGAAGCTTTGAGTAATTATCTTCAATAATGGTTTTGCTAATAGGTGTAGAATCACAGCGTAACGCTAGCATTGAGATATCATCGTGTTGCTCTTGCTCTCCTTTAAAGTTTTGTAATGCTTCTACTATTGATTCGATATCATTGTTATTCAGATCATTAAGTCGTTGGATAAGTCTCGCTTCACCAAACATCTCGCCGCTCGGGTTAACTAACTCGGTGACCCCGTCAGAGTAAATAAATACTCTGTCTTCTTTAGATACATTTACGTTCGTAGTGTGTGATTCAAATTCATCGTCATCTAACACGCCAAGTGGCATGTGTTGGGCAGACACAATTTCTCTGATACCCGAGTTATCATTAACAATAAAGATATCCGGTGTACCGCCATTCCAGAACGTAACACTCTTACCGCTATGACTCATTTCAATAACCGCCGCGGCGCAAAACATGTCACTTGGAAGTAGGGTAAGGAGTATGGAATTAATTTCAGCGGCTACTTCTCCGACAGAGAGGCCTTTTTTGGTTAGCGCATAAAAAGCCCTAGATACCGGCAATGTACCAATAGCAGAAGCTAAGCCATGACCGGTAAAGTCACCCATCATTATGTACAGATTTCCGGTTGGACCCAGGTTTGTCAGCATAATGTCACCGTTAAACATGGCGGCAGGTGACAAATAGAAGTCGATTAAATCTGGGGCGTGATAATTACCTTGTAAGGCTCGATTAAAAATATGCTCGACAATCTGAAATTCTCGTTCGGTTTGAAGGCGGTAGTAATCGAGCTGCTTTTTTTGTTCGAATGTTTTTTTACTAAGTTCACGTATTCTGGCGTGCGCTTTGATTTTGGCAGCAAGAATAACTTGGTCAAATGGCTTACTTAAAAAGTCATCCCCTCCAACTTCTAAGCAGCGTTTTAGGCTTTCTTGATCATCAAGGGCGGTTAAGAAAATGATAGGCAAGTAGACATCGGCTGACAGCTTTTTAAGTTTTGGCGCGGCCGTGAAACCGTCCATTACAGGCATCAATGCATCGAGTAAAACAATGTCAGGGTCGTTGTGTGTAAAAGCCTCTAACGCTTCTAAACCATTGGCCGCCGTGATGACCTTATAATTCTCCTTTTCCAAACTACGGGAAAGAATGGTTCGGTTAATTTGTTGATCATCAACGACTAAAATTTGTAGTGACATGAGGAATGTCCGTATTAATCAATGTCAAATTTCTTATCAAAACGCGAGATTTGGAGGATTTTCTTTATTTGTGGTCGACAGTTGGAAATTTTGAAGTTGTCAACCTTGTCAGACAATAGCTTTTGCATATTTAGTAGCATACCTAAAGCAGAACTATCCATGTATTCCGTTTCTCGTAGGTCTACAACTACCGTTTCGGTATCATTTGTGACGTTTGCATAAGCCAGTCTGAAGTCTTGGACCAAATTGAAGTCGAACTTTCCTTTAATTTGCATGATGAACGTCTTGCCATCAGTTGAGGTCGAAGTTACTAAACTCATAAAGCTTTCCTTTAAATAGAAGAAATAAAATACATTTGGGTTTGAGTGCTAAACTTACAGGGAACGATGATTATTTAGATAACCCTCAAACAGCATAACACTTACCTGTAATGTTTATAGACTAAAAGGTCTTGGGTTACAAATCTTAAGTACTGAGATAAAAGCATTTTTAAATAAAAAAAGGTGTGCTAAATTTCGCCCCGTTTTATGTATATGAGGTCTCAAAATGTCAGATTGGCAAAGTCAATTAAGTAAATTGGTTTATTCAACAGACCAAGGACGAATCGAAGATGAGCCAGAAGCGCCAGAGGTTATCGGTGAGGCTTATGCAGATGGACATTTGCGAATACAGCGTCAAACAAAAGGGCGTAAAGGCAAAGGCGTTTGTATCATTAGTGGTATAGAGTTAGCGCCAGAAGAATTTAAAAAACTTGCTCAGAATATCAAGAAAAAATGCGGAAAAGGTGGCGCGGTCAAAGACGGAACGATCGAAATTCAGGGAGATGATCGCGAACAACTAAAAACGATTTTAGAATCGATGGGTTACAAATGTAAACTCGCCGGTGGTTAGTTTTTAAAAGTTCCAGTTAGCATTGAGTTGAATAGCAGTACAATAAAAGAGAATAAAAGCTATGTCCGATTTAGCACCAAGTGATTTATCAATATTAATTGTTGAGCCGTCAAGAACTCAACAAAAGTTCATTGCCAAGCAGTTGGCAAAAGAAGACATTGTTAATGTCGATTTTGCAGATGGAATAGAAGCAGCGCTTCAAATGATCAAAAACACAGAACCTGATCTGGTCACCAGTGCTATGTATTTTGAAGATGGTACGGCTCTGGATTTAGTGAAGAAGTTAAAGAACACAGAGGAAATGGCCGACATTCCTTTTATGTTGGTATCAAGTGAATCGAATAAAGAGCAGCTTGAAAACTTCAGACAATCAGGCGTCGTGGCTATTTTACCAAAGCCATTTACACCTGAGCATTTAGGTACGGCAATCAATTCAACCATTGATCTACTCAGTGCTGACGAATTGCAATTGTCTTACTTTGATATTAAGTCGGTACGTGTTTTAGTGGTTGATGACAGTCGAATGGCGCGTAATTTTATCACTCGAGTATTGAATAATTTAGGTATTGATTTAATTACGCAGGTTTGTGATGGTTCTGAAGCAATTGAAGTACTTCAGAATGAAATGTTCGACTTGGTCGTGACGGACTACAACATGCCTGAAGTCAATGGTGAGGAGCTAACGAGGTTTATCCGAACTCAAAGCGGCCAATCTCATCTGCCAATTCTAATGGTGAGCTCAGAAGCCAACGAGACACATTTGGCTAACATAGAACAGGCAGGTGTTAATGCGCTTTGTGACAAGCCATTCGAGTCTGATAATGTACGCCGTATTTTATATAATTTATTAGAAGGTGAGGACTAAAATCTTGCCAATGGACTTAAGGTTCAACCTTGAAGATGCCAGTCAAGTGACAATAGGTGCATTTGCACTGGCAGTCCCTATTTCATTTTCTGAAGAAGCATGGAAGTTAGGGGCGACACTCCCGCTCGAAAATCTACTTTTAGTCTTTGTTCTTTCAATTTTGTTTTTGGGACTGTTTGCATACAACAGTGTTTTTCAAGGCAATATCAAATATCGTATTCCGGTGTTTTTGTGGCGAATTGCTATCGCTTACTTGTTGGCAGCCCTAGTGGTTGGTTTGGTTTTATTATCGCTAGATAAGCTCCCACTACTAAGCGAGCCTATAGTTGCCTTTAAACGTCTAATCGTGATCACAATGCCTGCGTCAATGGGCGCTATAATCGTCGATAGTTTTGACAAAGAGTGACCCCCTTTTTATAAAGGCCTTGCTTGTGTTACTATCTTGCGCTTTCTAACACGTAAATTTAAGAGAGAACTATGTCTCAATATACAACTGTAGAACAGCAAGCTAGTTACGGTATTGGCCGTCAAATCGGTGACCAAGTAGCAAGCAATCCATTTGAAGGTCTAGATGCAAATGCCGTAGCACAAGGTGTTATTGATGCATTAGAAGGTAAAGAAATGGCCGTTGCTGTTGAAGATCTACGTACAGCATTTGGCGTGATCAATGAGCGTATGCAAGCAGCTCAAGCTGAACGTGCTAAAGAAGCATCTGCTGAAGGTCAAAAATTCCTAGACGAAAACGCGAAGCGCGAAGGCGTTACAGTTACTGAGTCTGGTCTTCAGTACGAAGTAATTACAGAAGGTTCAGGTGAGAAGCCAACAGCAGCAAGCACAGTTAAAACTCATTACCACGGTACATTAATCGACGGTACTGTATTTGATAGCTCTTATGACCGTGGCGAACCAGTTGAGTTCCCAGTGGGCGGCGTTATCAAAGGCTGGACTGAAGCTCTACAAATGATGACAGTTGGTTCAAAATGGCGTTTAGCAATTCCTTACGAACTAGCATACGGTGAGCAAGGTGCCGGTGGTGCGATTGGTCCATTCCAAACACTAGTATTTGACGTTGAGTTATTAGAAATCGTAGCTTAATCAAAGTACTAAACGTTTTTGTTCAATATTGATCATTGCTCAATAGTTGAATAAATCGTTATTGAAAAAGAGAGCTTAGGCTCTCTTTTTTTGTTGTGCTGCTGTGAGACGTTAGTTTGCTCAGTTATTTGTAAGTGAGCGGAAGTCGCTGGTTCAAGTAAAATAAATGCTGCTAGTTAGACTGTTATATTCAGCATTAGACAATTTCTCTTTCAAAGTCGCCACTTTGCGGTACAAACCTGTATTCATCACTCCAAGCATCTGCATTTAATACAATTTGTTCTATTGCTTGCACGATAAACAACGCTTCATTATCTGTATTTGTTGGGTGAAGTGAAATTCTTACCCAGCCAGGTTTATTAGACAAATTGCCACGGTTGATTTCGTTAACTATTTTTTGTGATTGCTGCTGACTCACGTTTAGTAAAGTATGACCGTATGTGCCAGCACAACTGCAACCTCCTCGACTTTGAATGCCAAACTTGTCGTCGAGTAAGCGAACGATTAAGTTGTGATGTAAACCTTCGATATAAAAGGATACGATGCAAAGCCTTTGTTTTACCTCTGGCTCTAATAAAGAGAGCGAGGGAATCGCAGCTAATCCATCGAATAAAATTTGCAAGAGTTCAGATTCACGTTGCTGAATATTAGCAACACCCATTTGCTCCTTTAATTCTATTGCTTTGGCGGTCTTTATTACTTGCAGAAACGGTGGTGTCCCGCCATCCTCTCGTCGCTCAATATCTTCGAAGAAGGCTTGTTGGCCCCATGGGTTTGTCCATTTTACCGTTCCACCACCAGGTTTATCTGGGGCTGTGTGACTGAGTTGATATAACTTTTTGTTAAACACCAATACTCCGGCGGAGCCTGGCCCTCCTAAAAACTTGTGGGGAGAAAAATAAATAGCATCGATATGCTCAAGTGGGTCACTTGGCATCATATCTATATCTACATATGGAGCTGAGCAAGCATAGTCAATAAAGCAAACACCGCCGTTCAAGTGCATCGTTCTAGCTAGGCGACGTACGTTCGTATGGATGCCTGTAACATTGCTGCAAGCGGTAAATGCCCCAATTTTAACCTTTCGGCTTTGGTAAGATTTGAGTTGTTGTTCCAAATCGTCATAACAAGGCTGGCCACCAAGCCCACGTTTAATAACGACAACATCTACGTCACACGTATTCCAGCTTGTATGGTTGGAGTGGTGCTCCATATGTGACACAAAAACGACTGGAAGATTGTTTTTATCATTAGAACGAAAGAAAGTGATAAGTCTACCTAAAATACCAGCTTTTGCTGGTTGTTTTTTGCTCATTGAGTTTGACTTGGACTTAGTTAAGTTAAGCAGTCGTTGCAATTTTACAATGGCGCTTGTTGCACCCGCTCCACAGTTGATCAATGCGTAGTCATCACTGGCATTCACGTGACGTTTGATTAACTGTCTTGCTTGTTTGTAATAATTACCAATTACTCGACCTGTGTGTGTATTCTCTGTATGAGGGTTGGCAACGTAAGGACCAATTTCATTGGTAAGCTGGTTTTCAATTGGTCTATACAATCGCCCACTTGCCGTCCAATCTGCGTACAGAATTTGACCGGACTGATTCGGGTGGGTTAGATCATTACCAATGATATCCACTCTAAATTTATTGAAATAATTTTCCAATTTTAATACCTGTAATGAAGTTATATTCTTTTAGGGGGTTATTATGATTCTAATCGGCAGGAATGTTTTTGTTATTTTTACAGGCATAAAAAAAGCCTTTGAAAAATTATTTCTCAAAGGCTGATTTGGAGGAATAGGATTCTTTAGTGTGAGCTTTTGTTACTAACTGTATGCTAAAGGTACTTCAGTTGAGTATTTCATTTGCTCCATAGCAAAACTAGAACTCACGTCGCTGAAACCAGCTTGACGAATAAGGCGTTGATAAAACTCATCATAAGCTTTCATGTCCGGTACTAGTACCTTCATCAGGTAATCCGTTTCACCACTTAACCTGTAAAATTCAATGATTTCTGTAGAGCTGTTAGCGAAGTCATCAACCAATTTTGCCCAATCAGGCGTATGCTGATTCGTCTTTAAACTAACAAAAACAGTTAAGCCAACGTTGAGTTTTTCTGGGTCAAGTAAAGCGACGCGCTTTCGGATCACGCCACTTTGCTCAAGTTGCTGAATTCGACGCCAACAAGGTGTCTGTGATAAGCCGATTTGCTCTGAAATTTCCGCTAATGACATGGAGCCATCGTTTTGCAAGAGTGAGAGAATGTGTCTGTCAAAGCTATCCATATTTTTCGTCCTTCTCCAAATAGGAATAATATCTACTGTGTTTGTTATAGTAACCATTAAATTCTATTTGGAGAATCCCCTCTATCTCAAAATCCAGACTGCTCATCGTACCAATCGGTCGGTAAGTCAGACTTTCTGCCACTTTAAAGCGGTTGTTAATTTTTGTGACCAATTGTAACTCACATTTTTATCATCACTGACAACCACAATATTGGCATTTAAGGTGTCAAACATAGTGCCATTGTAGCCATCCTGCGCCGCGCTATATTGAGGCTCCAATCCCGCTGACTTAGGGATGACAAAAACAGTGACGTCTTTACCATTGTCGTTCATAACAACATGTAAACTGCGCGTGCCCTCAAATGTACAAAAGCTCACAAATTTTATTTGTGCTAATTGATCAATTAACTGCCCACCAAAATAAGCTAACTTTTCATTAAGTTGGTCGAGTGTCGCTTCACCATCACTCGGAATATGATCTAGTTCTGAGGTCATGTGCGCGATAGCATGACCAACAATGCCTTGGTGGCTAATCCCTTGTAGCTGTGGCGCGTATTGAATCACTCCAACGGTAATACCAAAAGCCGCCACGATAGACGCAGCAAGCGCAAAGTGTGATTTGAACTGACGTTTCTTTGTTTGTTGCTGATTTATTCCTTGACGCAATAAAATGCGCTCCGAAAAGTTATCCGGTACATCGACCTTAAATGCTTGTTCTAGTTTTTCATCAAACTGAAGTAAATCAGCTTTAAAATTCGCTTTATTTTTATCTGCTTTACACGCTTCAACAACCTCAGAAGAGTTATCAGAAGGATCTGCATATAATTTTCTACGGAAAGTTAACTCATCCATTTTGAACTCCTCGTTGTTGAGTAGTGTTTTCAAGCGCATCTTTGAGTTGATTACGGGCTCTAAAGAGGCGTGTCATTACGGTATTTCGATTGAGTTCTAAAATATTAGCTATTTCATCACCGGAAAACCCACCGACGACTTGTAATAGCAAAGGTTCACGATATTCGGCCTCAAGTTTGAATATTTGGCGACGAAGCAATTGAATTTCCATGTCTTCTTCCGAACTATTAACGTGAGTGTCAGCGACGTCGTTATCATCGATATCGACGAGGTCAAACTGTTTGCGTTCAAATCGGCGAGCATTTTCTCGACGGAGTATTGTTATGAGCCAAGATTTAGCTGCGCTTTCATCTTTTAATGAATCCAGTGAGCGCCAAGCGCGTAAAAACGTTTCCTGGACAATATCCTCTACGACGTTTGCATCTTTACAGAGCCAATAGCCATAGCGATATAAGTCTTTGCTGTACGCTCTAACTAACGCTTCATATGTAAGGTATTTTGTTTTCATGACAGAGTAGACCTTCAGAGGCTCAAAAAAATTCCACATTAAGTTCGACAAATGTTTAAATGCTTATAAATCCATTGAAATTTGCAGTGTCTACGTCACACTGCAATGTTCTTTACCAAAAATCTAACGAAAATAAGCGCCAATGACGAAAGTAAATGTTGTATCAAAAATAAGTTTACGTTCACTTTTTGAAATAAAAAAACAATCAAAGTTATGGAAGCCATTTTGGCGCCCGCTACTAAGTGTTGGCGATAAAATTATGGCATTGGATAAGTTGGATGAACTGTATCGCAATAGTCATTTACCTGGACTAGATAAACAAGATTTTAGTCGAGAATTGTTACGATTTTTGAAAACCCCTCTCATGGGCGCCACAGATCTCAAAAAACAATTACCAATTGAAGGTGCTTGTATTGTGGTGTCCAATCACCCTTTTGGCTGTTTAGAAGGCGTTGGGTTGGCCTACGAAGTTGGCCGTCTTAGGCCTGACGTAAAAGTGTTGGCAAATAAAGCGCTTTCTATGTTCAAAGAACTCGAAACGCAATTTATTTTTATTGATCCCTTAAAGCCTAAAAACCCGGCCAATATGGCAGCACTTAGAGCCTGCCGACAACATTTAAATGACGGTGGCGTGCTGGTTGTTTTTCCTAGTGGGAAAGTCGCTGAGTATGAATCAGCACGTCGTCGAGTTTGTGATGGTGATTGGAACCGAGTTGCGGCACAACTTGCCAAAGGTACCGACTCACCAGTTCTACCCGTCTTCTTCGAAGGGCAAAACAGTAGAACCTTTATAAACTTGGCGCGAATATGGTCTAAAACCAAACTTTTGATGATGTTTCGCGAAATAACAAAGCGTCGTGGCACGCCGATTCAAATGCGAGTGGGTCAACGCTTAGATACTCCTTTACTCGCGAAGCTTAAATCTGTGGACGTTATTAATGATTATATCCGTTTGCAGGCTCACCTGTTGGACTCTCGTTATGAATACATGTGGCCAGATGATGTAATCGATACTATGCAACCACTGGCTAAACCGACAGATAAATCGCTGATACAGCTCGAGTTAGATGCATTGCCAAAATCACAGCAACTTCTGGAATACAAAGGCTTTTCAGTGTTTTATGGCTATCAAAATCAATTGCCTAACATTGTTAATGAAATAGCAAGACAGAGAGAGCGGGTGTTTAGAGAGCACAACGAAGGCTCAGGCGAACCCATTGATACTGATGGTTTTGATGCAACATATACTCACTTGTTTATTGTTGAGCAAAGCAGTTTGGAAATCATAGGTGCCTATCGAATGGGACAGACAGATAAGCTGTTGCAGAAATTTGGAATGAAGGGATTGTACCTCGCCAAAATGTTTGATTTTAAACCCGGCTTTATAAACCAGACCGAGCCATGTTTAGAAATGGGGCGCTCATTTATTGTTCCCGAACACCAACGAAGTTTTTATGGCTTGTTTTTATTGTGGCGTGGAATAGGGGAGTTTGTTGTTCGGCATCCGCAGTATCGCACTTTGTATGGCACCGTTTCTCTTAGTAAGCTATATCGCCCTGAATCGGTCGAAGCTATTCGTCAGGTGGTGACTCAGCCAAGTGACCAAGTTTCGGCTAAAACACCTTTTAATGTACCGATCAACCCCGAATTGACAGAGTTTTTTACTAAACATCGAGACCAAGATAGGGTATTATCCGCCGTCGTCAAAGGCTGGGAACGAGATAGTAAAGATGTTCCGGTACTGATGAAACAATATCAAAAGATGGCTGCTCGATTTTATTGCATTGGCATAGATGAAAGCTTTAACGATACACCAGGCATGTTACTTAGCGTACACCTGCCTAGTGCACCGAGCCGTTCATTAAAGCAATATTTAGCGGATGGTCTAGAGTCATATCTGAACTATCAAGCTAACTAGCATTTTGGTTTTCATTCCCCAATAAAAAATATGTATAGGTGACAAATGCGTGCCAATCGATTTGCGCAATGTTTTAGCTTTACTGTTATGTCGACGGTAAAAATTATCAGCTGGTTATTTTATCGATTTGAAGTGACGTGGTTGAGTAAAAAACAATACCCAGATTTAAAAGACGTTAAGTTAATGGTCTTACTTAATCACACTAGCTTATTTGAAGCTATGTTAGTCAGACTAGCCCCATTCCCCTTTATCTGGAAAATTGCTCGACACGTACTGTTGCCAGTTGCCGACATCACAACGAGTCGTCCAATAGTAGGGCGCTTTTTTCATGCGTTAGTTCCTGGTGTGGTACCGATAAGTCGTAAGCGAGATGAGTCTTGGCATAACTTTTTGAACCGAGTCAATGACGATGCAATCGTCGCAATTTTACCGGAAGGCAGAATGCGCCGTAGAGACGGTAATGATAAACACGGAAATCCAATGTCAGTGCGTGGTGGTGTTGCAGATATCATTGATGAGCTGGAAGGGGGCAATATTCTGTTTTTGTATAGTGGTGGTATGCATCACATTCAAATCCCAGGGCAAAAGCTACCGCGTGTTTTCAAAAAGATAAGGGTCAACATGGAAATTGTCGAAGTTGATGAATATAAAAAGTCGCTCTACTGCGAAGACACAAAAGAAAGAAAACAGGGATACGTAAAGGACATTCAAACTCGTCTTGAGGAAAAGACGCCGTTTTGTCATCACCAACCTTATAACAAAAAGTAGAAATACCTACGTACAGGTAGTATATTGCCTGAGATAGCCAAGGCTGGCATGAATGTTCATAGATGAACGAATGGAAAAAACAATAACAAAAGGTTTTCCAATGACGGACATTCAAGAGTCATTATCTAAATTGAGACAAGCTTCTGAGCACTTAGATGAAAAGGTCAGTAGCGATGAAATAGACATGAAAGTAATTGAAGAGCTGCAACGGTCCCTATTAGAAGTTCATGTTCAGGTTGAGGAGCTGAGGCAAAATGTCGAAGTAAATAATGGCTCCCCATTAAAATACGTAAATGAGTAATAAAAAAGGTCACTTCAACATTTGAGTGACCTTTTTACTTTTTATGGACTCGTCCTAAATATACCGAAATATTTAGGCATGATGAGTTAATGAGTTAATGAGTTAAGCAATTTTTACAGGTTGTACATCTTCATTCGGATAACAACCTAAGACCTTCAAATATCGCGTTGTTTGTTGAAGCTCGTCAATCGCCCTTTGCATATTACTATCTCTAACATTGCCCTCGACATCAACGTAAAACATTTCTTCCCAAGGGTTTCCAGTAATTGGACGCGACTCGAGTTTAGACATATTTACGCCGTGTTGTTTTAAAATAAGCAACGCATCTACTAACGCACCAGGCTTTTGTTCTGTCGACATTATCCAAGTGGTTTTGGCAGGGACTTGAGAGGCAACATCAATTGGTTTGTTGGCTAGTACGATAAAGCGACTGTAATTTTTCTTTTGATTTGCGAGCGCTTCGGCGATGATTTGCAGGCCATATAGGCGTGCTCCTTCACCACTACCTAATGCTGCCACTGTCCCCGTTGTATCGCTTTGAATCGCTTCAAACGCCGCAGAGGACGCTTCACAGTGAACAATATTTACATCGTCAAATTGGGCCAAAAAGTGACTGCATTGTGCATAAACCTGAGGATGGGCATAGAGTGTTTTAATTCGCTCTAGTTGAGTAGGTACGGCACTGACCATGCAATGGTTGACGGGGTGAGTTAGCTCGCCAACAATCGATAGTGAGGTATGTTGTAATAAGTCATATACGTCGTTGATGCTGCCTGAAGAGGTGTTTTCGATAGGCAGGATCCCATAGTCTGCATGTTTGTGTTCGACTTTTTCAATGATTTCAGCAAAGCTAGAACAACCCATGGCTTTTAATTCGCCAGGGTAACGAGAAAAGTACTTGTGGCACGCCAAGTTACTGTAAGAGCCCTGACTACCTAGGTAGGCGACACGATTAATGGTGGCATCTCCGTTTGGCAGATTTAAAAACTCTTGTAACAGTGCCTGTTGATGCAGAACAGAGTCTTCGATGATGGTTTGAAAAACTTGCTTAACAAAGTAGCCATCAAGTGATTTTTTTTGCCCTTGCTCTATCAGGTCAATAAGCATTTGCTCTTCCCTGGCAAGATCTCTTACTGGTTTGTTCTGAGCTATTTTTTGCTCGGCAACTTGTTTTGAAATTGCTCGACGCTCAGCAAGTAAAGACAACAGTTTGCTGTCGATACTTGATATTTTTTCCCTCAAACTTATCAAATCAGATGGCGTATTACTCAACAACTTGCTCCTTTTTTTAGTATGTCTAATGAAGAGGGCCGCAAATCTTTGCGACACTCCATTTATGTTAGTTTTTGGACTCTAGCGCTAACTTGTGCTCAGGAACTAAAGTCAAAGAATATTCTGTTTTACCTGGTAATAAAGGGCTTGGCGTACCATCAATCCAGTCCTTGTGCCCTGAACCAAAATAAGGGCTAAAGGGGTGTGATGCCTGTCCAGATGGCATATGCATTATTCCTCGGGACTCTTGCCCAGGCATAACAACAAGACGCTGGCTTGAGCCGAACCTTACACCTTGCACGCGTGGCATATAACTATCACCAGTGGCGCTGTATTCAGGCATATTTAATAGAGGACCAAGCAATGGAATGGCCCTTGCCAACGGGTGTTCGATTTTTGTTTTGTTTACATTTCCCCATGTTGCGTTACTTAATGTGCCATATTTGTCTTCTAATTGACGAGTGGTATCGATAAAGACACTGGTAAACATATCTGTATATGTATCATATTTGTCATTCAACAAATGTAAGGGCTGCTCTGTGACCATCGACCACAGTGGCGTTTCCAACTGGTGGCGAATCAAGCGTAAGCTTTTTACTTTGTTCGGTTGTATGTTGCTATCTCTTGTAAGTTTTTCAAATGCTTTATCTCTGAGGTTTAAGCGGTATTGCCTAACTATGGTATACCCAACCGAGTCAGCTGATGCTGCCTGTTGCCATTGAATTAGGTAGTTTTTAATTTGTTTTAACTCGTCTTCCGGTAAAGCAACATTTGGCAATACTTTATCCATAATAAAGCGATGCCAACGGGACAAGAACACGGCTTTATGGTCGTTTTGTATCGATAGCATATCGAGCTCAGAGAATTGTTCTCGTGACTCTAATTTTTTTTGAATTTGTTGACTTCTTGCACCTAATGCATAGCCGCCATTGCCAATAATTTCATATGCTTCATCGCCCACAACTCGACTGTTTCCTGTCCAAATGCGATTGCTGCTTGGGTTGTAAACGACTGGATATTGAGCTGCTGGAACGTAGCCTTGCCACGTTACGTCATGTTTATACCAATAATGTGGGACCTGCCAATCTAGTTGACTAAACCCAGGCGCTTTGCGGTTAGGTATGGCACCAGCGATCGTCCAGCCAATATTTCCCTTAGCGTCGGCGACGATGATATTTTGGGCTGGGATCCCTAATGTCGGAGCGATTGAGAGTGCCTCTTTCGCCGATTTTGCATGAGCCAAGTTTAATAAATTAAAGTTAACGCCATGATCATCATGAGCAACCCAACGAATAGCTTTTGGTGTGGCAGGCTCTTTAGGGTTTATGATTGGTCCCCAAATCGTTTTTTTTATTTCAACCTGTTCAGTTGGGGCACCTTTGACCATGATGGTCTCAAAGTCTACAACAAATTGTTGTTCGCCATCGTTTGTCAGATAAGAATTTGCAGCGTTACCAAGTTCGATTTTCACAACATCAGACCAATCGCCGTAGCTATTGGTAAAGCCCCAAGCGATAAGCGTATTGGAACCAACAATTAAAGCTGGGGTACCTGGCAATGTCACCCCATGTAGTGAGATATTTGTGATTTCCTTAGCAACAGATTGCAACGGGTAATTTAAAGAAGCGCGGTACCAAATGTTGGGAACTCCGATACCTAAGTGCATATCATTCGCTAATATGGCGCCGTTACCTGTAGTCAATTTGCCACTTACTACCCAGCTATTACTGCCTGGAAGACCTTCGTGTGTCTCGCTAGATTGAAGCATCTCTTGTGAGGGGACTTGATCTATGATTGGAGCAGGTTCGAACCCGTGTCGAGGTATAGAGCTTTCTCGAAAACGTGTGCCATCGATGGCTGAGTCCCAAATGCTTCCTTTGGGATTTAAAAACGCAAATACATCGCTCATTACGTGTTCTTTGAGGTGGCCAAGGAGTTGTTCTCGTTGGCCAAATTCATCCTGCAAATCCATAAACATGGAAAATAACACTAAAAATGTATCCGCTTCGGCCCACTTTTTCGGCTTGCTTGTAAGTAATAAATATTCGTAAGGAGGAGTTGTGAGCGCCTCTAACCCTTGGTTAACTCCTTGTGTGTATGCCGTGATTATAGCCTTTTGACTCTCTGGAATAGTTTGAAAGCGCTGTTTAGCACGTTTTCTGAACTGGTGGATACGAATTCGCTTGTCATGACTTAACGCCACTGGGCCAAACAACTCTGACAATTCACCTGCAGAATTGCGGCGCAACAAGTCCATTTGAAAAAAGCGTTCTTGAGCATGAAGCCAACCCAATGCATAACTCGCATCCAATTGAGAGCTCGCTTGAATTGTGGCAATACCCTGACTATCGCGGTCAATTTTGACAGGACTTTGTGTTTGAGAAATAAATTCGCCATTTAGGTGTGGCAAATTCGACTTCAACGAGAAGTAAACTAGAATTGTGATAATAATAATTAAGGAAATTAACCCCTTAATTAAATAGCGGAGCCAAACTGCCATGTTTTGTTCCTTCATGAGGTTTCAAAAGGATATTGTGTCCGCAGAATAAGCAGTCAGCTTTACTCTCCAGACACCAGCTTTTAAGCCTTGGTTACACTTAAAACTACCACTAAAAGTTTTAAATAACTAGATGTTATAAATGTGAAATAGGGGATTTGATTGGTTTCGTTTCTAAATTTAAATAGTGTGAGTTTTCGAGTCGCTATTTTAGTGGGGCTTTTACACTTTTTTATTGCTGTTTTGGTGTTTTTTACATTAGTTGATGAGCCTAATCACATCTTGTTTCAACAAGCGAAGTTGAAACGAGAAGCTATTCTGTTAAAACAGGCGAACCTCATTGAAGAAACGTTGTCTCCACTTAAGCAAAACGTAAACGAATTGCAAATTAGGCTAGAAAAAGTTCAGAAACCATTTGGAAATATAGCCAAGTCATTACTAAAACCTTCTGAGTCAAATCACATTTTGTTTATTGCCGACTTAGAAGGCAATGTTTATTCACATGACGAACAGTGGGTGAGCAGTTACGCACAGCGTTTTTATGTAACCCGAAACCCTTTTCAGTTCATTTTTAGGCGCACTGACACATTAGACGACGGTAGTTGGACAAACGTGTTTTTGGATAGTCACCTGCAGATGTATGTTATTGGCTATGGAGTCCCTATTTTCGATAGGGGGAAGATAGTCGGATTAGCTGGCGGTATAATTGAGGTTGATGAATTAATTGAAAAAGTTGTTGCGCCTAGCTTCTCAACAAATGTCAATCTGTTCATTCACGCCGAGGGTGGTGAAATTGTTTTCCATCCTGATTACGGATTAAAACTATTACGCCAAACCGATAATTATTCGGCGAGTACCTATTCTCAATCGTTATTACGTCCCAGCCTAGCTCAGTATATTGAGAGAATTGAAGCCGGTCAGGAAGTCGCCTCATTTAAAGACAGAGACCTCAATGTGTATACCGATTCTATTAAAGTAAGAGATACGAATTGGCATTTAGTGGTTTATCAGACCGAAAAAGAAATCCTTGGCCCTGAGTCACATAAATCTTGGACTTTTATAGGCTTCTCGACACTAACTTTCTTTACCATTGTAATGACTGTGTATTGGCTATCCAAAGTGTTGATGAACCGTCGGATTGCATTGATTTCAAGTCCACTTAGTAAGTGGTTACGAACGTATAAAAATAAAGAAAAAAGTGACGTCGTTCAGTTGTTGTCTACAGACGATGAATTTGCTGACTTGGCGTTAGAGCTCAAAAAGTTTATTAGCTTAGAGAGCCGAAACCGACAACGGTTACTTGAAGAAAATAATGTTTTGCAACTCAAAGTAGAGGAAAACAAAGCGTTAGCCCAAGCCATCAGCTATTCCGACAACGTCGTCTTACTTTTGTCTCCTGATTTATTGATTTTGCAAGCTGATGCGAAGTGTGAACGATTACTAGCCGCTGAAAAAGGGGTACTTGAAGGGCAGCCACTTTTTGAGTTTATTCATCCGCATATGGATTTTATAAAAGAGCAAATCCTTAATCAAATAAGGCGAAAAGGCGCGTGGGTCGGCGAGTTAATTTTACGACAATCGTGTAGTGAAGAAGAAATATGGGTCAACTGTAACATTACGCCAATGCGCTCAGAAAACGGCAGAATTGAAAAGTTCGTTATGACAATTCAGGACATTTCATCGGTCAAAGACAGCCAACATAAAATTGAACAATTGGCCTACGTAGACGAATTGACTGGGTTGAGTAATCGCGCGTTCTTTTTGGCTCAACTCGACAAATTGTTGGCAATCAGTAAACGGGGTCGATACGATTTTGCACTCTTCTATTTTGATATTGATGATTTTAAAAAGGTTAACGACTTTTTAGGACATGAGGGCGGAGACAAGTTACTTAAATCATTTTCTAGTAAGTTAGGAAAGTTACTTAGAACAGAAGATGTATTTGCACGAATGGGAGGCGATGAATTTGCGTTAATAACAGGCGGAGTTAAATCTCAAGAAGACGTTATCGCCAAAATCAATCAAATTTTAGATGTGGCCAGAGAACCTTTTGATTTGTTTGAGCATAAAGTACAAGTCGGAGTAAGTATTGGGGTGACAATGTCGTCATCGGACTTAACCGACGCTGACTTGTTGTTACAGCACGCTGATATGGCGATGTATGAAGCTAAATCTCAAGGTAAAAACACGTATCATTTCTACTCTCAAGACCTCAATCGTATGGCAAAAGAACGAATTGAAATAGAGCAAGATATGCTCTTTGCATTAGAAAACGATGAACTTGAATTACACTTCCAACCTAAAGTTGATAGTCGGGGCCCTAAATTAGTTGGCTATGAGTCTTTATTGCGGTGGGTTAGCAAAAAAAGAGGCTTTGTCTCCCCGGCAGAATTTATTCCGGTCGCCGAACAAAGTAATTTAATCCTAAAAATTGGAGATTGGGTGCTAGATAAGGCGGCTGAGTTCATAAAGCATAATGGTCAACAGGTCGTTGTATCAATTAACTTGAGTGCTAAGCAATTTGAGTCTGGAAACTTATGTAAACAACTCAATAAAACCATCAAGAAGTACGACATTAATCCTAATTTGCTTGAAGTGGAAATTACCGAATCGAGCTTGATGATTGATATCGAAGGAGCAATTAAACAACTTCACGAGATTCAAAAGCTTGGTATTCTTATCTCTATCGACGATTTTGGTACTGGTTATTCATCACTAAGCTATTTGAAACGTTTGCCGGTCACTACGTTAAAAATTGATCGTTCGTTTATCAAGGATATACCTGAAGACGAAAATGATATGGAGATTACCAGTGCGATTATTGCCATGGCAAAACAACTTGGGCTGGACGTAATTGCGGAGGGTGCTGAAACTGAAGAGCAGGTTACTTTTTTACGAGAGAAAGAATGCTTCTATATCCAAGGGTATTTTTACAGCAAGCCGTTACCAAAAGCAGAGGCACTAGAGTGGGTGCCTCCGCGACTATAGTTTAGTTTGTCTATGGTTAAGTTCGTTTAACTCGGGTTTAATGGAGGTAAGTCGGACGATTCAGTCTTCTCTAAGTCAACGGTTTTTAGTTGCGCCTCAATGGCCTGCCACAATTTCTCACCTTGCCAACCTGGCGTCTTCAAAGAGTGAGAATCGCTATATTTGAACTGCTCAAGGCGCGTTATTTCCGCCTTTAGTTCATTAGAAATCATTTGCTGGAAGTGACTAAAACTCCGTGCATTTGGCTTGTAGGTTTTGGCCCATTCAACCAATAATGCATGGGCTTGGTTTGGTTGATGACTTAAACACGCGCGCTTCAACTCGTTTATATCAAACCCGTGAGTGGCAAGTGACCTGGCTCCTCCATCATGTTGTTGAGTAGTAGCTTGGTTAAGGCCTCTCTGTTTGTTTTTTAGGTATAACAAGCCAAATGTTATAAAGCCCAACCAACCTATAGCCATTAATGTCCAGATGACAAAGCTAGACACTTTGGTCTCTCCAATGGTCAGGGATGTCACATCTTTTAGGCTAGAACTAGCGCCGGTTGGTCCACTCTGCACAGGCTTGGTGACAGATTCTGTTCGGTCTGCACACGCGCAGTCATTATTCATTACCTGAGAACTCTGACTAGACATTGCAGGTATTCCACTCTGTGGAATGCCTTGTGGATTCGAAGACGGAACTACAGTAATGGTTCGGCTTGGTAATGTGGCCTTTTGTGCTTTGCGTATTTTGGCATTAAACCAGTTAACCGTAATCTCGGGTAGCGTATAGGTCCCAGGCTTATTCGCTACGATAGCCTCACTACTTACGCGTTGTGATACAAGGGCATTATTTCTCACCACCGAATGAGTTTCTGATTTATCAGGGTAAACACTGAATTCAGCTGGATAAACACTCTTAATTTCGGGAAGTTGTTCTTCACTCACATTGAGCGCTGTAAGTGTGTAAGTTCGTGTGATTGGTTCACCCACTTCGACGGTATCAGTTGCAGGTTGCCATTCTTCATTAAGTTGAACTAAGTCACTCGGTAACCATGGGCCTTGATAATCGACTGGGATGGGTAACACTTCTATTTCAAAATTTTTGCCTTGTGCCGCAACTGGTTTGCTCTGAATAAACGAACTAAAACTGGAGCGCCTTCCATTACGGCTGGTTACGTCACCATTAAATTGTGGGGACAAAATGGTGAAGCTCCCGCTTGATTGTGGAGTGATGGTGTATACCCGTTCAATTACTCGATATCGAATGCCATTGATGATTTCTGTTGTGTCTTTGTCTTTGCCATGCTGTTTTATGATGGCGTCCTCTAAACTCGGCTCTGACAATCGGCCGCTTTGTAACTCTACTTGAGGAGAAATATGTAATTTGGTGATTAACTTAATGGACTGTTGAACGTAAACCTTTTGCCCTTGAAGCTGGTTTGTAATGTAAATGCTCTCGTTTGGACCTGTGTTTTGTTGGGATGCTTTTACAACAGTGACCGTTATCGGTTTACTCTTCACACCATTGAGCTCAAAAGGAGGAATAATATGTTTACCAGCTGAGTCCGCGACCAGCTGTATACTCCACGTTGTTGAGCGACTCAAGCTACCATTTATTAGCTGAGTTTGAGAGCCCGTCGCGGTTCGACCAACACGAAATGTTGTCTTGTTAAGAATAGACAGATCTAAGTCATTGGTATTAACAGAACCATTGGCTTCAATCTTTAAAACAAACGGCTCGCGTTCCATTACTGGGTTTCTATCGATAGAGGCGTCGAGTCGAGTAACAGAAGCATGAGCAGTGAAGCTCAAACATAAACCAATAAACACTAAAATGGAAAAGAGTGTTGAATTTACCACGTTTTTTCTACTCCTTTAGGGTATCGACGTTGATACTGTCGGCGTTTGTTTTCTAAAATCATTTTATTTCTTAGTAAGACTGACGGGTTGTCGTCTACTTTTCGTAACAGCTGCTCAATCCGCTGTTGTTTCTCTTGTTCTGCAATTTCTTCCGGTGTCATTGCTTGGGAAGGTGACTTGGCCTTATTCGAGTTGGTTTGATTTTTTTCTTCGTCAAGTTGGCCATCTGCCTTCTCTATATCATTACCTTGTTGGCCATCTTGTTGTGTTTGTTCAGACTTTTGTTGTGAGTCATCACTGTTGTCACCTTGCTGAGGTTGTTGTTGGCTCGGGTCACTTTGATCAGCATTGGACGTAGGACCATCTTGTGAGTTTTGTTGGTCGCTTTGGCCTTGCTCATTCTGATTTTGTTCACTTTGTTGTTGCGAGTCAGATTGCTGACCTTTATTTTCTTGACCAGATTGCTCTTGTCCTTGCCCAGATTGTTGTTCGCTTTGTGACTGTTCTTGCTGACTTTTTAGCTGTTCTAAAATCTCTTTGTTTTTTGCTGCTTGCTCTAGGTTTGGGTCTAACTCTAGCGCTTGGCTATAGGCTTCAATCGCTTTTTCTAAGTCCCCTAAATGAGCTAATGCATTTCCTTGGTTGTACAAACCTTTAGCCGATTGATCACTAGAAAACAGAGATAAGGCTTGCTCGTAATCTTTGTTCTTGTAAGCAGCCGTCGCCTTCCATTGCTGATCATTGAATCGTTGTTGCGCCGTTTTGTAATCGCCATTAGTAAAGGCTTGGTAACCAAGTTGATCAGGTGTTTTAAACACTTTATCTAGTATGTTGGCTTCTTGTGTTTCAGAACTGTCAGTACTTATTGCACTGGTTTGTTTTGATGTGAGTGTTGACTCTGTATCTTGTGCAGCTACAGCAGGTGAGGGTGATAGTGTGGTCATTAACACAAACATCGTTGTGAACATAATGCTACCGAAACTCATGAATTGAGCGCTTGCCCCCTTTCTAAACACAAACAATAACATTGGCATGATAAACAATACCAACCAAGGGCCGGCTTCATGCCAGTCATCACCAGTTAATTGTTGTCCGGCTTCTTGGTCAGCCTCGCGGTCGGCTGAGTTTGTGTCTTTATTGGAGTTTACATTGGTCAGACTCAGTGATGCCAACGCTTGTATATCAGATGTATCTGCGGTGGCACTGATTGTTTGACCTCCGGCTAAATTTGATATTTCTTGTAAAGCACGTAAGTTCAACTTAGGAATAACAATGCTACCTTGATCTTTTAACAGGGTACCATCCGCCATTTTGATAGGTGCTCCCATAGAAGTGCCTAGTGCCAACACATTAATGCGATAAGGCGATTGAGCGGCGAATTTACGTAAATCATCCATGTCTTCAATATCAATACCATCCGTAAACCAATAGATTTCACCAGACAAATAGCCTGCTTGGCTCAT
The DNA here is from genome assembly GCF_982872775.1 of Psychrosphaera sp. Classification (NCBI taxonomy): domain Bacteria; kingdom Pseudomonadati; phylum Pseudomonadota; class Gammaproteobacteria; order Alteromonadales; family Pseudoalteromonadaceae; genus Psychrosphaera; species Psychrosphaera sp. The sequence goes on from NZ_CEYNSH010000003.1 coordinate 99,690, forward strand.
TATTTCTGCCGCCTTCTCTAAACCCAATAAAGGATAGCTGCCAGGTACGGGCATAATTTCCGGACTTAAACTTGGAATAAGGGCGGCGATATTCCTTGGATCTTGCGTAAGAGGTGAAATAGTAAAGGCATCTCCTGCGTAGGCCACCAACCCAACTTCTCCGTCACCTAACTCGGTCGTCAGGTCAATCGCTTTGAACCGACTTCGGGTAAGTCTATCCGGTGTAATGTCAGTACTGCGCATCGACATCGACATGTCCATTACAATGACGCTGGCACGGTTTGACTTAAACAATGGTTTTTCTATTTTTTCAAATGTAGGGCCAGCAAGGGCTATTGCACTTAATATCCAAATAGCCGCTAGAAGATAAGTTCTCCATTGGAGTGGCTTAGACTGTTCTTGTCCTAGCAGTGACGCAGATAGGTGACTGGAAACCCATGATTGCCATTGGCTTTTTGCCTGATTTTTGTGACTTAACCATGTAATTACCAATAAAGGAGCAATAGCCCACAACCACTCAGGTCTTATAAAGTGAAAATCAGCCAAAAGAGTGTTCTCCCTTTAATCGTCGTCCAATCATTGGTACAAGTACTAAACCTATCGACCACAATAAGCCAAAGCCGAGTGGCCAGAAAAACAGTGCTTGCTGAGGCCGCAATTGAATTGGGTCATCTTCAACTGGTTCTAGTTGGTCGAGAATCTTATAAATATTCGCCAACTGCTGCGTATCTCGGGCTCTAAAATACTGACCGCCAGTCTCTTCGGCTATTTGGGTCAGTAGTTTTTCGTCCAAATCTGCCGAAGGGTTGACGCGACGGGTTCCAAAAAAGCCACGGACTAACATTTCATCTGCACCTAACCCTATTGTATACACCTTTATGCCTGTTTCTTTGGCAATGGTAAGCGCATCAAGTGGAGTGATATTTCCCGCTGTGTTTTGGCCATCAGTGAGTAAAATAAGAATGCGATTAGAGTCATCTTTTTGGCTAAATCGTTTAGCAGCCAAGCCTAATGCATCACCAATGGCCGTTTTGTCACCCACAAGACCAAGGACCGCTTCATCGAGCATTTGTTTTACTGTCGTGCGGTCATAAGTCAATGGAGTTTGAACATACGCCGTATCCGCAAACAAGATAAGCCCTAAACGGTCACCCACGCGGCGGTCGATAAAATCGTGAAGAACGTATTTAAGCATGGTGAGCCTGTTAACAGCCTGACCATTTATCTTCATATCGGACTCATCCATCGACGCTGACAAGTCCACGGCGACAATTATTTCTCTACCTTCTTGAGGCACAGTAATTGGGTCTCCAAGCCACTGTGGACGCATAGCAGCTAACACAAAACTTAACCAAACGACAAACCATAACCATGGAAAGCGACGAACCGTTGCCGTCGTTTCAACTTGATTCAATAAGTTAAAAGTAGGTAATCGGAGCGCGGTTTGATTTTGTTTGGCTTCTGGTAAAAGCCAAATCAAAAATGGCAAAAATAGTAGAAGGGATAACCACGGCCATTGGAAGCTAAACATGTTTGGCCTCCTGTTGTGAGCCATTAGAGGTTTGGGTCAGCGGTGTCCTTACTGATTCTAGAATGACTTTGTTTAATGGGAGAGTATTCTCCACCCAAGTTATGGCTTGGGATAAATACAAGTCGGCATTTGCCGCACTACATTTGGGTTGATAAGCCATGGCTGCAAACCGAGAGGAGATTTTGTGTTCGTCTGATTTGGTCCAAGCATTTAACGTTGCAATCCATTGCTCACCAGACATCATGGCGACACTATCTCTTGGTGCATAAGCTAACGCAGCGCGTTTTAGAATCTCATTAATTTGTTTTATGGTTCGCTGTGGGTGCGGTTCGTCATGTAACTGCTTTAACATGACTAGGGCCGCTCTTTTGGCTTTTAAGTGACGATGACGTTTGACCAAAAATACAATAAGAGCCGTTAGGCCGAGAAGGACCAAGACAATTAAGATATACCAGCCCCAAGCTAATGGCCACCAAGCGACGGGTTCCGGTGTAACGATATCTTCAAGTTGGGAAAGTGGATTTTGTTGCATTTCAAACTTCCTATAATTGCTCTTGCAACGGTAACCCTGCACTAATGGGTAACCACTTAATATTGAGCTTTTGCAGCTCGTTTTTTTGCTCGTTAAAAAACGCTTCTGCTAACTCGTTGTAAGCATTCACTTGCGCCAAAGAGTTTATACTTTTGGTGTGTTCGCCATCAGTAACGGCTAGGTGCTCACCGGTTACTTTGGGAAGTGCTTGCTCTAATGGGTCGTAAATCCAGCAGGCATTTACTTCACAATGCTTTTGTAACTGAAATAGATGCTGTTTACTCGCATCATTAATGTTTAAAAAGTCACTGATGATATAAACCAAGCTACCTGGATGAGCAACACGTCTTAAGTGACTGCAAGCTTGTTCAAATTTTAGAGCAGATTGTTCTGGACTTGTTGGTGCTGAAGAGGTCAATAAATCATGACCTTCAACTAAATTATTCAGCCAATGTAACAAAGCCTTTTGTCGCGCTCTGGGTTTGGCTTCAAATAATTGTTGCTCTGTTAATACCAAACCACCGACTTTATCGCCGTTTTGTTTGGCTTTCCACGCAACCAGTGAGGCAAGGTGACAAGCTTGTACTGACTTAAATAACAATTGCGTTCCAAAGCGCATACCAGGTAATAAATCACACAAAATAAAAATAGGACGGTCTTTTTCTTCTCTGAATATTTTGGTGTGAGTTTTACCAGTGCGAGCGGTGACGCGCCAGTCGATAGCCCTTACGTCATCACCTGGTTGATAATGCCTTGCTTCGTCAAACTCCATACCTCTGCCTTTGGTTTTTGCAAGGTATTGACCAGACAAATGGTGTTTTACTTTATTGGCACCTGAAGTTTGCAATAAATGAGTAAAAGCTTGATATCGAAGCAACTCGTCGAGGTGACAATCGACACCATTGGCTTTTGATTCGGTTAACCACTCGGTTGCATTGTTATGAGTCTTCATAAGCTTAAGGTACGGCGACGGTTTGTAAAATCTTCTTCAATACTTGATCTGCGTTGACACCGGCGGCTTCGGCTTCGTAGCTTAGTAAAACGCGATGACGTAAACAGTCAAAAAAGACGGACTGGATATCATCAGGTGTAACAAAGTCACGACCAGCTAACCAGGCTGTCGCTCGAGCGCATTTATCAAGAGCAATGGTGGCACGAGGCGAGGCGCCAAATGCGATCCAACGTTTTAATTCTGGGTCTAACTTTTCGGGTTCACGAGTCGCCATGATTAAATTAACGAGATACTGTTCTAACTCTGGTGCCAAATGAATCGTCAAAATTTCACGGCGAGAGTCAAATAATGCTTGTTGAGTTAGCGGCTGTGGCTTTGGAACTTCATTAGATAACGCTTCGCCACGGGTTAGGCGTAAAATTTCAATTTCTGTATCAGCACCTGGGTAATCAATATTTAGGTGCATTAAAAAGCGGTCGAGTTGTGCCTCTGGAAGAGGGTACGTGCCTTCTTGTTCTAGCGGGTTTTGCGTCGCCATAACTAAAAACAAGTCTGGTAGAGGGTAAGTCGTTTTACCAACGGTGACTTGGCGCTCGGCCATCGCTTCTAATAATGCAGACTGTACTTTAGCTGGCGCGCGGTTTATCTCATCCGCTAGGACCAAGTTGTGGAACAATGGTCCTGCTTCGAATACAAACTCTCCCGTTTCTGGACGGTAAATATCAGTACCTGTCAAATCAGCCGGTAATAGGTCCGGTGTAAACTGAACTCTGTGAAAGTCACCTTCTAGACCGTTTGCTAGGGCATTGATGGCTCTTGTCTTTGCAAGACCAGGAGGGCCTTCGACTAATAAATGGCCGTCTGCCAACAAAGCAACCAATATGGCTTTTGTGAATTCTGGTTGGCCGATAACTTGTGAATCTAAGTACTGTTTAAGCTCGTTAAATTGCGAAACTGACATTTGCGTAAAAGTCCTTCTGCACTTGTAATTATTTGGGCAGTTTATTTTTAAAAAAGTTTGATTTTTTAGCCTCTTGCGACAACGCTTAATAGTTAAGAAAGCAAGTGGTCCAATCCTACAACTGCTGTATGACAGTACAGAAGATATAAGGTTCAACGTACAAAATACAAGTGGTTGGTTTTTAAACGATGATTATGTGCACAAAATGGATAAAAATGCGCATTATTTTTGACATTGAGCAATATCTCGATAGAATCGGAAACCATCAATAGAGGTCAGACCAGATTCAATAATAGGAAAAATCATGACTGCAAAGAAATTATTAACCCGAAACGGTGACCGCATTGCGGTGGTTTCAGGCTTACGTACGCCATTTGCAAAACAGGCAACGGCTTACCACGGTGTTCCAGCTCTAGATTTAGGTAAAATGGTTGTTGGCGAAATGCTACAACGCGCCGAACTTGATCCTAAAGAAGTACAACAGCTTGTATACGGCCAAGTTGTACAAATGCCAGAAGCGCCAAACATTGCACGTGAAATTGTTTTGGGCACAGGCATGGACGTAAACACAGACGCTTACTCAGTTTCTCGAGCGTGTGCGACCAGTTTCCAGTCTACGGCAAACATTGTTGAATCTATGATGGCAGGCCACATCGATGTTGGTATCGCGGGTGGTGCTGACTCTTCTTCTGTCTTACCTATCGGTGTGACTAAAAAGCTAGCACGTGCATTAGTTGACCTAAATAAAGCACGTACGCTTGGCCAGCGTTGGAATATTTTAAAGAAAATTCGTTTAAAAGATTTGGCACCTCAACCGCCTGCTGTAGCAGAGTACTCAACGGGTTTGAGCATGGGTCAAACGGCAGAACAAATGGCTAAGACGCACAGCATCAGCCGTGAAGATCAAGATGCGATGGCGCACCGTTCTCACACGCTTGCAACAAAAGCGTGGGAATCGGGCCTGATGAAAGATGAGGTTATGACGGCTCACCCAGAACCGTTTAAACAATTTATCGAAATGGATAACACTATCCGTACAGATTCTAAAGCAGATGGCTATGCTAAGTTACGTCCAGTATTCGACCGTAAACACGGTTCTGTAACTGCGGCTAACTCGACTGCACTAACAGACGGTGCGTCAGCTATCCTTCTTATGACAGAAAGCAAAGCAAAAGCATTAGGTTATGAACCTCTTGGTTATATCCGCAGCTACGGTTTCTCAGCGATTGATGTTTGGGAAGACATGTTAATGGGTCCTTCTTATTCAACGCCTATTGCTCTTGAGCGCGCGGGTATGAATTTAGCAGACCTAGACCTAATTGAAATGCACGAAGCATTTGCGGCGCAAGCGCTTGCCAACATGAAGATGTTCGAAAGCAAAAAGTTTGCAGAAGAAAAACTAGGTCGCAGCCAAGCCATTGGTGAAATCGACATGACTAAATTTAACGTGAACGGCGGCTCACTTGCATACGGTCACCCATTTGCGGCGACAGGTACGCGTTTGCTTACTCAAACAATCAACGAATTACGTCGTCGCGGCGGTGGTGTTGGTCTTACGACAGCATGTGCTGCTGGTGGTTTAGGCGCAGCTATGATTGTTGAAGTAGACGGTTAATAAGCGGAATCACAAGGATTTAAAAATGACAACAGAAACGAATCAGTCAGCATTTACGCTTACTACCCTTGAAAGCGGCGTTGGTGTTATTACTATCGATGTACCAAACGAATCAATGAACGTATTAAAAGCGGAATTTGGCGATCAAATTAACGCTGTGTTTGAAGAAGTTGAGAAAAACACCCACGTTCACGGTCTCGTCATCACTTCTGGTAAAGACAATTCATTTGTTGCTGGTGCCGATGTCTCTATGCTTGATGCATGTGAGTCAGAAGACGAAGTCCGCACGATTGCTCAAATGGGTCAGCAATTATTCGACAAAATTGAAAACATGAAAATGCCAGTTGTGGCAGCCATTCATGGTCCAGCCCTAGGCGGTGGTTTAGAGTTGGCAATGGCCTGTCACGCACGTGTGGTATCTGATGACAATAAAACGGTATTAGGTTTACCGGAAGTACAACTTGGTTTGTTACCTGGCTCAGGCGGTACACAGCGTCTACCTAAGCTGGTTGGCTTACAAAAGTCATTAGACATGATGTTAACGGGCAAGCAATTACGTGCCAAACAAGCCGTGAAAGCAGGCTTGGCGGACGAAATTGTTCCTCGCTCAATCTTGCTTGATACGGCCGTTGAGATGGTCGAGACACTTAAGAAAAAAGGCAAAGTTCGCAAAGACAAGAAAAAGCCTGCTATGGCTAAATTCTTAGAAGATACGTCTGTTGGCCGCAATATTGTTTTTGACCAAGCGACTAAACAAGTAATGCGCCAAACAAAAGGCAATTACCCTGCGCCACTTCGCATCATTGAGTGTATTAAAACTGGCGTAAATAAAGGCTACAAAAAAGGTTTAGACATTGAGTCTAAACGTTTCTCTGAGCTTTGTATGACGCCAGAGTCAAAAGCATTGCGCGGTTTGTTCTTTGCAACGACCGAAATGAAAAAAGAAAACGGCGTTGAGGGTGTAGAACCTCGTAAAGTAAACAAAGCCGGTGTCCTTGGCGGTGGCCTAATGGGTGGTGGTATCTCATTTGTTACTGTTACCAAAGCAGGTGTACCAGTGCGTATCAAAGATATTGCACAAGAAGGTATTCGCAATGCATTTAAATACAGCTACGACATCTTAAACAAGAAAGTAAAACGTCGCTTTATGCGTAAGTCAGAAATGCAGAAGCAATTAGCGATGTTAACTGCAGGTACTGACTTTGTTGGTTTTAAAGATGCTGACATCATTGTTGAAGCGGTATTTGAAGATCTTAATCTAAAACAAAAGATGGTTGCTGACATTGAAGAAAATTGTAATGAAAACACAATTTTTGCATCAAACACGTCGTCACTGCCTATCCGTAAAATTGCAGAGAAAGCCGCACGTCCAGAAAACGTAATTGGCCTTCACTACTTCTCGCCAGTGGACAAAATGCCACTTGTTGAAGTAATCGCAACTGAGCAAACTTCAGATGAGACAATTTCAACAACGGTTGAATTTGCACGTCGTCAAGGTAAGACACCAATCGTTGTCAAAGACGAAGCAGGCTTCTTTGTAAACCGTATTTTAGGTTTATACATGAACGAAGCGGCAAACGTGGTGATGGAAGGTGAGCCAGTTGAGAAAATTGACAAAGCGTTAGTAAACTTTGGCTTCCCTGTAGGTCCTATGACATTACTTGATGAAGTAGGTATTGATGTTGGTTCTAAAGTTGCTGGTATCTTATACGATGCATTTGGTGAGCGTTTTGCTCTACCTACAGCAATGGACAAACTGACAAAAGATGATCGTAAAGGTAAGAAAAACCAAAAAGGTTTTTATGTTTACGGTAAGGCCGCTCAGCGCACATTGTTAGACAAAGTAACAATGAAGAAAAAAGGTAAGCAGGTTGATGAGTCTGTGTACCGAGTGCTAGGTGTTTCTCCTAAGAGCAAGTACAGTCAGGAAGAGATCGCAGAGCGTTGTGTTGTTCAATTATTGAATGAAGCAGCACGATGTTTAGACGATGGAATCGTACGTAACCCACGTGACGGTGACATTGGTATGATTTTCGGTACGGGTTACCCTCCATTCCAAGGTGGTCCATTCCGCTATATGGATAGCATGGGTATCGACACTCTAGTATCTAAGCTAGAAGGTTACCAAGCTAAGTTCGGCGACCGTTTTGCACCATGTGATCTACTTGTGAACATGGCAAAAGAAGGTAAAACGTTCTACTAAGAATCTTGGTACCACGTGAGAGTCAGTAAGAAATAACTGATAAAGAAAACCCCGAAGTGAAAACTCCGGGGTTTTTTATTGCTTTAAGTGTGTTAGTCCTAGCTTAAATAGGCTCGACTTCCCAAACGGCAACCGAGCCAGATATCTCATTACCAATAATCAACAAAGGTTTTTGGGTTGGACTATTTTAAGCATCAACAAAGACCATTCCCTCTGGGGCCAAGTCACCAGTGGCTTCTGCACCTTCAACCGTACCTCGATTATAAAAGTAATCGACAAAGCGGCTTTGGTATGGATTGGTCACATCGTAAACCATCACACCACCCATTCGCTCTAAACCAATAAACGCTAAGCAGCCGTCATCTCCCTCGAGTTCACAACAGGTAAGAAATGTAGCAATAAGTAAGGAAAGAGCGCTGAGCTTAAATGAAGTGCGTAATTGTTTGTTAGACATGATTAATCCTTGAAAATAAAAAGTTATCAAGGATTAATCTAGATAAGTAAATTGACCAAAAGGTTAAAAGGGTGTGACAGGGTGGTTAAAAGGTGAGCGTGTTTTGTGTCTTTTTTATGACTGACATTCTGAACAAACGCCTTTAAGTTCTAGCTGTTGAGTGGTGAGCTTAAAACCGGTTTTTTCAACACTGGCTTTTAGACCTTTAATAACATCATTTTTGACTCCAATCTCGGTTACAGACTGGCATTCTTCACAAATCAAAAATTGAGGAATCTCATGGCTGTGTGAGCACGAGATATGAGAACAAGCAATGTACTTGTTAGCAGAAGTCAGTTTGTGGACGAGTGATAGTTCGACTAGGAAGTCCAAAATCCGATACACTGACATGGCAGGAATGGTTTGTTGGAACAACTCGCGATAAACCTCGGCTAATTCGTAAGCAGAAACTGCTTCACCCGCAGTGATAATTGAAACGAGGATATTTTCACGTTTGGGTGTCAGCTTTACGCCTTCTTCTGCACAGTTGTGTTTTGCCTTTTCAATAATAGCTTGAATATTGTCATTTAAATTCTGTTCAGAAGTACTCACAGTTACTCACCTTTCCGTTATTAATTCCGACAGTTTATTAAACCCGCTTTGAATTGTAAATTTATTGTCTATTCACGATTGGATTAATCTCAGGCTACGATTCAGTCAATATGCGATGCGGGCACTTAGCCACTTACTTTTTTTCTGACTGTAACTTATAAATGGATGCCACCATTTCATCGTTGGCTGGTGTGGCAATGCCGTGCTGTCGCCCCAGTTTAGCAATGTAGCCGTTGATGAAGTCAATCTCTGTCATTTGGCCTGCATTAATATCCTGCCGCATTGATGAACGATTCTTAGCCGTTCTTTGAGCCACTTCTTCGACTAAAGTAACGAGTGATTGGAAACACAGTGACACATTTTGAGTGCTGGCCACTGCTATGAGCTCTTTAATTATCAGGTGGGCCTGAGGGCGGAATTGAGGCTTCAACACGTCACCATTGTCGATATCTCGAATCGCGGTAATAGGGTTAATTACTGAATTAACTGCAAGTTTTCGCCATAAAATTTTGTTTATATCATCAGTCGCACTTGCATAAGGAATGAGACGAGCCATATCCTTTTGTTCTATAGCAGAGGCGTTGCCAGAAAGGTATGTTAGAGGAGAATGTATGAGCGCCCATTGACTAACTCCTTCTCCTGTTTCCTTTACAACATTTCCTTCTTTCAAGGCACCGAGGCTCGTAGTACAAAAGTAAACGAAGTGATTTTTTAGCTTAGGCAATACGTCTTCAATTGTGCCCATGCCATTGTGACAAAGGATAATGTGTGCGTTTGAATTTGGTAGAAAAGGTAAAAGGGCAGTAATAGCATCGTTTACTTGTGGGGCTTTAACGGTAACTAAAGCCTTTTCGATTACCGGGGGGTGTTGTTCTAACTCCGCCCAAGACATGGGTATTGGCAATTGGGATTTATCACCATTTAAATGCTGAACCTCAATAGCGCCTACTTTTGAACGACTCACAAATTTGACCTTGGAGCTGTGGGCTTGGGCAAATGCGCCAAGAGTACAACCAATAGCACCCTGACCAATAACCCATAAATTTGATTGAGAAGAGTTGTTCATTTTGACTAACTATTCTATGTGTTTATCGTTGGATGGGACTAAAGTTGTTCCAGAGAACTTCTTTAAAAAATACAGTGCTAACAAACAGCCAAACAGATCAGCTACCCAATCGGCTACAGAAGCTTGTCGAGCGAAAAAAGCACCTTGGCAAATCTCAATGATAGCGCCATAAATTGCAGCGGAAAGAATGACCGTTACGTTTTTAAATGAATGAGCTTTACAGCCAAGCCAAGTCAATCCAAAAAAGATTACGAGATGTGCGATTTTGTCAGTATGAGGAAATCCCATGCCGCCATTTTTTACTTCGGCAAAAAAGCCAAATGTGGCTATAACGACAGCAAGATAAAATAAAATTTTGTAAAAGGCGTTTTTCATTAAAAGCATCAGGTGATTTATTAGGATAGGGAAGTATATCAAAGCATTTTATATACCCAATCAATTTTAATATCTGTCACCGAACAAAACGTAAAGCTAGAAAAATAGGGCAAAAAACAACCGAAAAGATAGCTAAAACGGAAAATTTGAAAATTACTAGAATTTTTATAGGTTTTTGTTAAACAAATTCCATACATTACGCTCAGGACGATAGTCCTAGGAGGGCATAACTCCCGTTGGTGTGGTTACTTCCAGCATCAATAATGCCCTCCTTTCAACTCATTAAGTTTTCAACCTTTCTTTATAAACTCACCAAACTTTGTTTTAAACTGAGCTAACTTTGGCCCAATTAATATTTGGCAATAGGGCTGATTTGGGTTTTTATTGACGTAATCTTGGTGGAACGATTCTGCTGGGTAAAATGCGTTAAACGGCTGAACTTCCGTTACTATTGGTGAATCCCAAATATTAGCTGTATTTAAATAATCGATAACGCTATCTGCCAGCTGCTGTTGAGTTTTGTTGTGGGTTAAAATCATCGAGCGATATTGCGTTCCTACGTCATTCCCTTGACGGTTAAGAGTCGTGGGATCATGTAGCTGGAAAAACATCGCTAATAATTGCTCATAACTTATGGTGTCAGCGTCGAACTCTACATGAACTGCCTCAGCATGACCGGTGTGACCCGAAATTACCTCCTGATAACTAGGGTTCACTGTTTTCCCACCGCTGTAGCCTGATGTGGCCAGAGTGACGCCTTCAACCATGTTAAAGGCTGCTTCGATACACCAAAAACAGCCGCCTGCAAACGTTGCTTCTTGTTTATTTGCCATATACTTTATTGATACCTAATGAATTGAGAGTAGCTATGTTCAAGTCTAATTGTCCCGTGTGTAATAGAATACGTGCTCTGATAGTGTGGGCGATCATTTGTGTCGTTACGTATTTCATTTTTGAACCTTTTTAGTTTAACAACTTTACCATAGCTGGTCGGGACTATTATGAAAGTGATCAAAGCTAACAAACAAATCGAGGGTAACGTAATCCGCCAGTGTAGTATTGGATTACTCTTGTTAGCCCTGTGCTACTTGTTGATAGGAGCCGAGAGTCACAAGGTTTATTGTTTTGTTGGAATAGGCTTGTCTTTCGCCTTGTATTGGTTTGCACGAGAAATGGATCGCGTTCCAGCTATTGCCTTTACCTTTGAAAAAGACCACTTTGTATTTCATCACAAAAGCGGTGACTTAAGAGTGGCTTATGAAAACATCGTAAGGGTTGATGTCGTCTCGATTACACAAGGCTTGGAGCGACGTCAAATTGGTTACATTGGAATAAAGCTCAGAGCGCCGGAGCTTATGTATGAGGAAATACCGTTACGATTAGCTAGTCGCTTGCTAATAGAGCAAAAAGACCTGCAAGTCCGCGCTGGCAAAGAGCAGTGTTCTACCGGGAGGTGTGACATCGATACCATTGTTGATCAAGTTGAGTGGCGCAGTAAATCCGGTTTGATTATGACAGGAGTGGCAGGGATGTTTGCTAATCGTAGTGAAGTATTAAATCGGCAACTAGGTTTTCATTTTTACATCTCAGAGCAAGCTTTTGATATGCAGTCAGTTAAAGCCGTCCAAATTATCAGGGAGCAAGCACAAAAAGTATGGTAGATATTTCTCTTCGTTCTTGATCAATTTCTATCAAAAGGCTAGTCTTGCAATAGTTAAAACATTTTATTTGAATCAATTAGTAGAATTATAATATGACTGATGCAGCCTATATTCTTAGTGGTCGAAACACTATTATCCATAAGGTTCGTAAGCTAGATTTATTACTAGTCAACGACCTAGATAATCCAGTAGTAAAAGTGAATCAAAATGGTGTTATTGAGCACGACGGTCCGGTACCAAGAAATCGCCGTGAAGCAAAAGACGCGTATTGTGAGGTGGTAAATATCTCGAGCCCTGATGTGTTTGGTGAGCCAAAGACGCTTCTTTTTGTTCAATGTCTAAACGGTAAAGAATATAAAGTTGATTACAGCAAAGCTGGTACACCTCTGTTCATTCGAGTGCATCAACAAAGCTACATTTAAAAGTGGCATTTTAAAAGTTAAATTTGAAAACCGCTCATCAAAGCGGTTTTTTTGTGCCTTTCTAATATGTTGTTAAGTGAGTTTGGAAATTAGGGTTATTGATTTTTGATACGGTATTTGTCTTTTAAATCTTGATATGCAGAAGTGCTTCTAAAGGTTACAAGAGCTTGGTTAAATGGCTTAACTAAGTTTGAATCTTTAAATGCCGCACTATAGTCACTGCGGGCGAAAATTGGTGCCGTTTCAAATTGCACGTCTTGGCTTTGCGTATCACTTACTTGAGCCAGAATATGAGAAAAGATATTTATATCCATGATGGCAACGTCGATCCTACCTTCTAGGAGCAGCCTTACTTGTTGGAATTGACTTGGCACTTCAAAATATGATTTATTAAATTTGATCGCTGTCTCAAATTCGTGGCCCAGATATTTAGTTGCGTTTTGAAAGGCCGCGACTCTCAATTTCTTAAGCTGTTCGACGCTAGAGATATGGAAGTTGCTGTCTTGTCTGTATACAGCAACATTCTGATATGTAACATAAGCTCTTGTTCTTATTTTGTTATTTGGGACAATGTTTTTATTGATCGTCAACAACATGGCTCCCATACCTTGGTCAAGTAATCGCAATGTTCGACCCAATGGGACATAAATAAATTTGGGCTGTAGGTTTATATCGTTAAGTACCGCAGTGATAAGCTCGATTTCATAGCCCGAGTCAGTTTCCTCAATGACATAAGGTGGTTTGGAGAGACCCACAATGACATCGATACTCTTATATTTAGGGACGGGCGCATCATAAAAGTATGGTTCGGACAACGCTGAAGGAATATTAAAAACCATTGTGCACGCTAACAAAAGAGACACAATTGGGCAGGTAGTCTTTTTTAATGTAGCCTTTAGCGACGATAATTTAAACATATAAACAAATACTGCTGGTTACTTTTGATACAGTACTAATCATGGCGGATGAAAAGGGATTCGGCAAGTGTAAATTTTTTAGGAACAGAAAAAATGAAAAAAACAATGTTAAAAAGTGTGTATGCATTGGCGATAACTACGTCACTAAACTTAGTTTCAGTAAATGCTGCAGCAACTAATACTACTATTGAAAACGCGACAAGCACTCAAGCGTCCAAAAATGAAACTGTGGTAGTTCGAAAAAATATCGCGCCTTTTGCTTCTCAACTGGCTAAGTTTGAACCTTACCTAGGCGGTTGGACAGCAAGTTTTAATGTGCAGCCAGGTCAAGCGCCTGTTAATGATGTGACGTTATTTGAAAAAGTACTCAATGGCAAAGCACTAAAAACCACCCATAGTATTAATGACGGTATGTATGGTGGAGAATCCTATATTTTCTGGAACAACACAACCCAGCGGTTAGAGTTCCATTACTTTACCACGGCCGACTTTATCACGACCGGTTATTTGGAGTTTGTTAGTGACAATGAGTTTGTTGCTTACGAGGACGTTACCGGTAAAAGTCAGGTCGCTCAGGGAATAACAAAAGTTAAAAGTTCTTCTAAATTATTGGGAGAGACAATGACAGTTTCGACTTCGTACCTTAAAAATGGGGAATGGACCACACCAGAAACGAGAGTGTATCGACGAACAACAAAAGACGTTGTTTTCAACTAGGTCTGGTTGTTTATTGAACAGTTTTGTGTATAATGCGCGGCCGCATTCAGTTTAGCTAAGAAGTAGGTGTTACGTGGTCGCGATTTTCACAGGAATTATTTTTGTAGTCTTTGCTTGTTTGTTAACAATAGATGCAATGAAAAACGGCGTGGGGAAAAAGCGTTGGTTTGCTATTGGTCTGTTGATAGGTCCGTTTGCGTGGCCGATGTTAAATGTCAAAAAGCAAATGCGCCTAAGGCAGCAGTCAGGTACCCAAATCGCTTTTTTCAAGCCCTAACAGAAAACCCTCAAGGTTAATCGTTGTAGTAATTAGAGCTTGTTACTTACAGTAATGTTTACGTCTAATTAAGCTGTTCTACTAGGCGCCATTGGTTTTTCAGGGACCAAGCTTGGAGGCACAATATCAAACGTTACTTCAGCCCGAGCAAAACGAGCAAACTCATCCGCTGACAGTGGCTTACTGTATAAATAGCCTTGTAATACGTCACAATTTTTCTCAGCCATAAAACGCTGTTGCTCAACCGTTTCGACACCCTCAGCAACGGTAGACAACCCTAAGTTTCGAGCGATGGTAATAATAGTATCAATCATCGCTTTACCGATATCAGAGGTTGCATCATCAACAAATGCTTTATCTATTTTTAAGGTGTTGAGCGGGAATTTTCTCAAGTACGACAAACTTGAATATCCAGTACCAAAGTCATCCATCGCAAGGTGTATGCCTCGATCACGCAGCTGGTACATAGTATCGATGGCCCCTTTCGGACTGTCCATAACCGTACCCTCGGTGATTTCAAGCTCTAAATTCGAAGATGGTAAGCCTGTCTCTTCGAGTACTTCATCAATACGCTGAATAAGGTCCGGCAAATTAAATTGACGCGCCGAGAGGTTGACTGCCACACGACCATCCATTAATCCTTGATCTACCCAACGCTTCATATCGATGCAGGCTTTGCGAAGTACTAGGTCGCCAATCTCTACAATCTGACCTGTTTCTTCCGCTATAGGGATAAAAGTTCCCGGGCTTATGACGCCTTTCTGAGGGGTAACAAATCGCACAAGCGCTTCCATACCGACCAATTTGCCTGTTTCAAAGCTCATTTTAGGTTGATAATAAACTTGGAAGTAGTCTTCTTTAAGGCCTAAGCGGATCAAGTTTTCAACCTGAAGTCGTTTTACGGCTTGTTTATTCATGTCATCACTGAAGAACAGGTAGCGGTTTCCGCCTTCTTTAGCGTGATACATAGCCGTATCAGCATTTCTTAACAATGTTTCTGGTTGTTTGCCATCATCAGGGTACAACACAATACCGATACTACCAGCCACCACTAATTCATGCTTTTGAATTTTAAATGGTTTAGAAAGTCGGGCCAGAATCTCTTTGGCTGCCGAAGTTACTTTTTGAATGTCATTGGTTTTTTCCATGACAAAAGCAAACTCGTCACCCCCTAAGCGGTATAACGTGTTGAAGTTATGGGTTAACGGCTTTATTCGTTTGCCTATTTCAACTAATAAAGTATCACCAAGTTGATGGCCAAGAGAGTCATTGATTTTCTTAAAGTTATCTAGGTCAAAAACTAATACTGCGGTAGGAACTTTTCGATCTACACAGTCTTGTAGCTTATCAAAAAAGGCGTTTCTATTAGGTAATGAGGTAAGAGAGTCGGTACTCGCCATTTTACGCAGTTTGGCTTCCGCTGTTTTTCGTCTGGTTGTATCTGAAACGATAGCGACGTAATTGGAGATATTACCAGCCTCGTCTTTAATACAGTTTGCTGTGATGTAGGCCAAAAACATCTCACCCTGTTTGTGTTGGCCGGTAATGTCACCACGCCAAATACCCGTTGCATCTACTTTGGCTTTAATTTCATTGATTAATGAAGTGCTTAAGCTGGTGAACTTTATTTTTTCACCAATAACATCATCTGGCTGATAACCGGTAATCTTACTGTAACCAGGGTTTACGTGAATAATGTTTAGCTCTGGGTCAAGAATAATGACACCTTCGGAGAGGTTATCTATACTCTTTGCAAAGACTTCTAATTCTGATTCAGCGCTTTTTAACTGTTGGATATCTTTAAAAATTCCCGTCATTCGAACAGGACGGCCATCATCATTTCGAATGACAATTCGGCCTTTGTCGAGTACCCAGCGCCAATCGTTTTTGTGTTTGATTCGGTAGGCGCATTCAAAAGCATCCGTTTCACCTTTTAAGTGACTGTTAAGGTGTAATCGAACACGGTTGACGTCGTTGGGGTGAATATGAGGCTTGTTAGGTGGAAATAAATTTGGGTGTACTTTAGAAAGCTTGTAGGTACCTTTGCTATTTGTTCTAAACAGCTTTCCATCATTAATATGCCAATCCCACATTTCGTCACCGCTGGCCCAGAGAGAAAAATTAAGGCGCTGATCACTATATCGCATTGCAGATTGGTAACGCTTAAGCCTTGAATAACTGAAAATAGAAATTCCAACCAATGCAATTAAGCCTGCAATTAAAAGTGCAAGCATAAGGCTAAACCCACCATCAGTCGAAGCTGCAGACGTTAGCGTACTTTCATTTGCATGAGCTTGTGAGACGAATAAGCTGGCAAAGAGTAATTTTTTTAAATAGTTATTATTATTATTATTTTGAGACACAAAAATCTTACAACTACGAATAATATGCTTCACCAAGATAACCAAGTTATCTTGCGGTGTCAAAAGCTAAAATTAAGTTTGGAAGTGAACGGTTAAAAATTGGCTCAAATCGCTTAAAACCCCATTTTTATTGAGGTTTAGCGACTATTGATTTGGATTCCTGATGCGAGTTGAGGATTAAAATATGCAGAAAACCAACGAGTTAAATCAATTAATTTAAGTTGCTCGAGCTCTCTAATAATCTCTTGTTTTTGGTCAAAGTTATAATCTTTATTGCCAATTGAGGCCCAAAGTTGCTGACAATGTTGTGTCAGGTTCGCGGGGCGTTCTTTGTATTGGTGAATGATGGCTTCTTTGTGTTTTAAGAAATCCTCTCCTGGCAGGTTCTTGATTTTATTACTGAAAAGCTCTAGACAATCATGTAGTTCTGTTGTTAATTGTGAACTTTCAAAGTCATGAGATTGTACATAAATTGCAAGCCCCGGAACATTAGAGATAGGCATGTAACCACTGCCGACCATGTACCCCAATTGTCTTTCTGTTCTCAAATAATTAAAGGCAAAGGGTGCCAAAATTTGACTAAGAAGGATAAAGCAGGCTTTTTCTGTATTGTCTTGGTATTCAGGTTTCGTACTAAATCCTTGTAAATAGATTAACGCAGCAGCATCTTGGTGATCGACTTTTTTACTGAGTTCAAACACTTCAGTATCACTTATTCGATGGACTTCACGCTTAACCTCTTCCACTAGATTTAGGTGATCGAGTTTTTCTTTTAAGGTTTCGTTTATGGCTAGAGCCTGTGTGCTTGTCCAATTACCAAAAATAAACGATTCTACAAATGCATCAGACATTATGGCCGTCATGCTCTTTGTAAACTCTGATAAGCTGACATGCTCGAGTTCGTCCGCCAGTTCTGACGTGGTTGCCATTGAAGGGATAAGGTGAGCATTAAGTAAGCTGAACAACTGACTTATCGGCTTATTTGATTCTGCATTTCGCCAATGTTTGATCAGTTGGCGTTTAATTTCCTCAAAACGTCCTCTTTGTGGTTTTTGAGTGAATAACTGATCAACAAGACTAAACAATAAGTGTGGTTGGTTATTCGATAAGCCGGAAGTGTAAAGAGTAATACCACCGCTATGGGTATATAAGTTGTAATTTAACCCCGCCGTTTCCGCTTGGTAATGAATATCACTCACTTGGTCTAAAAACAACTCACAAAACAAACGTAAAATTGCTTGGTTTTGCGTCGTTTGTACACCTTTAGGTAAGTCTAATCCAACATAAATATTACCTTTCGGTACTTTAAAAGTGATGTCCTGTTTAAACCATAATTGCCAACCTTTTTTTGATTCAATGCAAATAGGCTTATCACTATGACTATGTACTTCTTCAACATGAATCTCATTTTGTAGATAAGGATTCGGAGAGGGATAGGCGAATGTACCTGTATTCGGCTCAATTGCGTTAAGCTCGTTTAATACATCGGCATCAATTTGTTGTTGGGAGTAGGGTGTATGATACCAATGGGCTTCTGTGTCAGTATTGATATTCTGACTGACTAAGGTTACGCGCATATTATTTGCATTTAGAAGATTGAATATTTGATTCCAATGACCTAACTCAAAACCATCCATCCGATAGTCACCATACAATACATCGTCTATTGGGTAGTGTTGCATGTTAAGGGATAAAGCATTGGCAAGTTTACTGGGTTTACTCGGCTCCTGAAAGTCAAAGCTAGTAAGCGCTAACCTTTGTTGTTCCTCATATAAATATTCAGGTGGTCGCTCTGCTCTCATAAAATTAATGTAGCTAAATACCTGAGTCAAAATGAGATCTAATTGGTTTTCTCCAAGTTCAGTGAGCTCGAGAGAAATATTAAAATCTTTGAAGTTTTGTCCTGAAATTCCATGTCCAGCAGATAAAGCATTAATTAGGCCTTGGTTTTTGAGGCTTAATGACAGTGAGCCTTGTCCTTCATGACCAATTAGGTGAGCAATAAAGCTCACTATTTTGTGAGGGTATAGCTGGTTAACCGACGGTAACGCAAAAGTGATATTGAGCTTGTGAAGCTCTTTCACTGGTCGTATACAAATAAACGTTCCCAGATCCTCTTTGCGATAAAGACTAGGCGTAATAGCTGGCTTGTTTTGGTTTGGGTTCGCTGAAGGTATACGGCTAAAAACTTGTTTTGCCAGCTCTAAATTACTGTCGTCATTACTTACGATACAGACCGTCATGTATTGAGCTTGATAATTGGCATCCCAAAATGATTGCAATTCGTCTCGCACAGGGCGCTCAGGAAGATCGGAAAGTGTCTGGCGGTTGCCTACAGAAAACTTGCTATAAGGATGCTCTGGGTTACATGTTTCTTTGTGGACTTGCTGAATTCGGCGTGTATCATCGCGAAGCTTTAATTTGAACTCGGCGTGAATCGCTTCTTGTTCTCTGGTAATTGCTGCGTCGTCAAACAATGGGTCGATAAATAGGTGAGCGAAAAAATCTAAGGCATTAGGAAGTGAGTTGTGGTTGATATCAAAAAAGAAGTTACTGTGCTCTGTTGCCGTCCATGCATTGCAATGCCCACCATGTTTAGCAACAAAATCATTGATGGCATTAGGTTCCGGAAACTTTTTGTTTCCATTGAATAAAAGGTGCTCGATAAAGTGAGCAAAACCAGGGCGATCATTTGGATCGTCAAAACTGCCAGTATTCACAACCAACGAACAGGCACTTTTAGCCGCGTTCTCATTCTCAACGTATAATAAGCGCAAGCCATTTTCTAATATACTTGAGTGATAACGGTTTTTGTCGTTGTTACTAATTTTCATCGATAGCCTTAGCGCAAGTGATAATTGGTCCCTTTTTTCTTCTTCCTTAGGTACTTATCCTAGCTTGTTTTTTCTAAAAATCGAACAATTAACGACACCAAACAAAAAAATCACTACAAATATTAAATTTAAGAGTACACTTTATGGGGAATTAAAATCCGCATCTTATTTGCTTTTCTTGGATACTAGGTTTAGGGTTCTAACCGCTGCATTTATTGCAGTCTTTTACAGTTTTTATGCAGTATGTAGAGTTATTTTATGGCAATTTATTTATTTATCGTACGTCATGGTGAAGCCGAACCTGTAGGTGTGGAAGATCACTTAAGAAAGCTTACCGATATTGGTCATTCTGAAGCATCTCGAACGGGTCAATGGTTAGCAAGCCAAGTTGAGTCTTTTGATCAAGTCTTTGTAAGTCCTTACCAGCGTGCGCAGCAAACCAAGGATGAAATTGCCAACCACAATCATTTTGTAAAGTTAGAAACACTTGAGTCCATTATTCCTTCTGGCGATCCAAACCAAGTTTGTGACGAATTGATGGCACGCATCGAATTGCTAAACGACAAAATTGAAGATAAAAGCAAAGACATTAACGTTTTGTGCGTGTCTCATATGCCACTAGTAAGTTATTTAATTGGTGAGTTAACTGGTTATACACCAATAATGCCTACAGCGGGGGTGGCCAAAATTAAGATCGATGTTGAAAAATGGTCAGGCTTGCTTGAAACGCTAATTTCACCCGGACAAATGATGTAAGTCTGCGTAATTAGACCTTACTATTGAAATTTATGGTTTTCTCTCTAATTAAGCCAAGGTTATAAATCTCTACCTAATAAGTGGGCGAGTTCTTCGCCCAAATTGATAATAAGGACAATCGCTCCTTGTCCACCCCATTCTAGTGGCGCTTGATGAAAAGCCAGTACGTCAGGGTGCTGCATCAAATAATGCGGGATTTTCTTTTTAAGTACACCACCGCTGACTCCATGAACGACACAAGCGCAAGGAATGTGTTGATCGATACAGTCCTGAATCAAGTCGGCTAAGTCAACTTGGGCTTGTTGTTTGGTGTAACCGTGTAAGTCTAGGATTAGTTCTGGACTGATGTCTCCACGACGTAAAACCTTGGTCAAGTAACTTGGGTAGCCTTCTCTAACAAAGCTTAATGTTGCTGTTTCATCAATGTATGGCTCGTACTGATCGCTAAAGTGAAAACGTTGAGCTGCACGAGCGGTTTCTTTCTTTTTTACGTTGGCCGAATAACGAGAGGGATTTGGCTGTGCTTCAAGCTTTGTCTTTAATGGTTTGGTCGTGTGCTTGTGAAAATGGCGATTATTTTGGTCTAACTTTTTAACACCAGCCATTTCTTTTTCAAAGTCGAACGTCTGGTCATCACCTTCACCGGTATCAGGTGTGTTATTTTCAAATGAAAATGGTGAAAAGGTGGATTTTTTTGCCATGTTTATCAGTTCTCAATAGCCGAGCATAGGATAATTATTGTAAAATATTGGCTTTGATTCCTCCACCGTTAAATTTGATAACGAAGTGTAACTACACAGGATTGACCAATGTTAGAACAACCAACTCTGCAACAACTTGCTGATGAAGCAATTACTGAACTTGCCACTGCTAATGACTTGTTGCGCTGGGCGGTCAGTCGCTTTAATGAGTCTGATATTTACTTTGGTCATGGAACTGATAATCCTTGGGATGAAGCGTTTTCATTAATTTCGTGGGGATTGAATATTGGCCCAACGATTAATGCTGAAACATTGGCTTCAAAATTAACGAAATCCGAACGTCAGCGAATCGTAGAAGCCGTGGTTGCTCGAATCGAGACTAAAAAACCAGCGGCTTATCTAACAAACCTTGCTTATTTTGTTGATTTACCATTTTATGTAGATGAAAACGTATTGGTACCGCGCTCTCCAATTGGTGAACTAATTAAATCTAAGTTCAATACAGTTATTGATTTCGAACCTGGTCATATCTTAGATTTGTGCACAGGGTCTGGCTGTATTGCTATTGCGAGTGCGTACGCCTTTGAAAACGCATTGGTAGATGCTGCAGATATAAGTCCTGAAGCGTTAGCAATCGCAGATGAAAACATTCATAGACTAGGCGTTGAAGACAGAGTGACCGCGTATCTTTCAGATGTGTTCTCCGGTTTAGGCGGTCAAAAGTACGATCTTATTGTTTCTAATCCTCCATATGTAGACGCTGAAGATATTGGTGATATGCCAGAAGAGTTCCATCACGAACCTGAAATTGGTTTAGGCAGTGGGCCAGATGGATTGGATTTGACTCGAATGATTTTAAAAGAAGCGGCATCGCATTTGACCGAGCAGGGCGTACTTATCGTAGAAGTAGGCAACTCAATGGTGCATTTAATCGATTTGTTGCCAGAGGTACCATTCAACTGGATTGAATTTAACAATGGTGGTTTAGGGGTATTCTCGATAACCAAAGCTCAGCTTGATGAATATCAAACGTTAATAAACGAGACGTTATAACCAGTTTCACAGTGCTCGATATAATAATGAATCGAATAAAACAGAATAATTAAAACGGTAAGTAGGGAAAGGTAATGGCAGGAAATACTTTTGGTGAGGTATTCAAAGTAACAACATTTGGTGAGAGTCATGGCTTGGCACTCGGTTGTATTGTTGATGGCTGTCCACCAGGATTAGAAATCGATGAAGCGATGATCCAAGAAGAACTGAATAAAAGAAAGCCAGGTACCTCTCGATTTACCACACAACGTCGCGAACCAGACGAAGTTAAAATTTTGAGTGGCGTATTTGAAGGGAAAACGACAGGCACGCCGATTGGTCTGTTAATTGAAAATACCGACCAGCGCTCGAAAGATTACTCAAATATCAAAGATAAGTTCAGACCAGGTCATGCGGACTATACCTACTTACACAAATATGGTCATAGAGATTACCGAGGTGGTGGGCGTTCATCTGCTCGAGAAACCGCAATGCGTGTTGCAGCTGGTGCCATTGCTCAAGCATGGTTAAAACAACAAGGCATTGAAATCACAGCTTATATGTCTCAATTAGGGCCAATTCAAATTGAGACAGTTGATTTTCATGAAATCCGAAACAATGATTTTTTCTGTCCAGACCCAACAACTGTGCCCAAGTGGGATGAGTACATGCGCGACCTTAAAAAACAAGGTGACTCTGTTGGTGCAAAGATTAGCGTTGTCGCCAAAGGCATGCCGGTAGGGTTAGGTGAACCTGTTTTTGATCGTTTAGATGCAGATGTCGCTAAAGCAATGATGAGTATTAACGCAGTAAAAGGCGTTGAAATTGGTGATGGCTTTGGTGTTGTCGACCAAAAAGGCTCAGAACACAGAGACGAATTGACACCAAACGGATTCAAGGCAAACCACAGCGGTGGTGTGTTAGGTGGTATTTCTACAGGCCAAGACCTTATTGCTCACATTGCTCTCAAACCCACCTCGAGCATTAGTGTTCCAGGCAAAACTATTGATGTAGATGGTAATGAGCAAGACGTTATCACCAAAGGTCGTCACGACCCTTGTGTTGGGATTCGTGCCGTACCGATTGCCGAGGCGATGCTTGCGTTGACTGTGATGGATCACGTATTACGTCACCGAGCGCAAAATGCCGATGTTGTTGTAGACACCCCAATTATTCCTGGACAGCTGTAATTCATGTTCGATATTCAAACGCTTATTTATTTGTTTAATAAGACTTTTGAAAAGGAATTTAATGTCCGGTTGGTCAAAGGCCACGATGAGCCAATTTATTTACCTGCCAATTTGGGCGACGGCGATTTACCTGCTCAGCCTTTTGCGCAAGTTGTGTTTGCCCATGGCTATTTTGCCAGTGGTTTACATGAAATTGCCCACTGGTGCTTGGCTGGTGAACACCGACGTACCCTTGTTGATTATGGTTATTGGTATAGCCCAGACGGGCGTACCGCAGAGCAACAAGCAAAATTTCAATCGGTTGAAATCAAACCTCAAGCTATAGAGTGGGGCTTAGCCGCTGCTGCCGGTTTTAGGTTTGGCGTTAGCTGTGACAATTTATCGGGTGATGAGCATGGTCAACAACCTGACCGTTTGGCGTTTGAGCGAGATGTTCAACAACAGCTCGAAGTCTATTTAGAAACTGGTTTCCCTACTCGTGCTCAAACGCTAATGAGAGTGCTAGCGAGTCACTATCGTCAACCATTCCCAATCCAATTGTCTCAGTGTTTGTTGGTTTTGAACAAAAAGCAAGAAGACGATGTTTGTGAAGAAATAAGAGGTGCCCATGAATCAGCAGCGTAAACGCTTTCGTTTGGGAATAATTGTTAATCCTGTCGCAGGCTTAGGGGGTTCAGTTGCATTAAAAGGCTCAGACGGAGCTGATACAGCCCAATTAGCACTTTCTCAAGGCGCTGTAGCACTTGCCAATGAGCGTCTCAAAGTTGCGTTAAATGAATGCACAGAGAGCCTTAAAAGTGCGGATGTTTTTACCGTTGCAGGTGAGATGGGTGAAACGACTTGTTTAGCCTTAGGGTTACAACCTGAAATCATCTATCAGCCCAAGGCTCCAACAGAGCCTAGCGATACAGAAAACGCTGCAAAAATCATGTCTGATCTAAATCTAGATCTAATATTATTTGCTGGTGGTGATGGTACTGCACGTAATATTTGTGCATCAGTGAAAGAAGGTAGCACTGTGCTTGGTGTTCCTGCTGGCTGTAAAATCCACTCTGGGGTTTATGCCATTACGCCAAAAGCTGCAGGTCGAATTGTCGATATGATGATTCAAGGAGAGCTTTTGTCTATCCACGAAGCCGATGTTATGGATATTGATGAAGTGTTATTCAGACAAGGCGTGGTCAAAGCTAAGCGCTATGGCGAATTAAAAATACCTGCCGAGTTAAGGTACGTTCAAAACGTTAAAATGGGCGGCAAAGAAAGCGATGAGTTGGTTTTACAGGATATTGCAGCTCATGTAATTGAGGAAATGGAAACCGATGACGTTTATGTCATGGGGTCGGGCAGTACAGTGGCGTTCTTGATGGAAGAGCTTGGCTGCGAAAACACCTTGCTCGGTGTTGATGTCATACAAGATCACCAAGTCGTCGCGAATGATGTGACGGCCAAACAACTATTGGACCTAACAGACAACAAAGCGGTGAAGTTGGTCATCACCTTAATTGGTGGACAAGGACATATTTTTGGCCGAGGTAACCAGCAATTAAGCCCAGAATTTATTAAAAAAGTGGGGCGCGACAATATAATTATTGTGGCGACCAAAACAAAACTAAAAGCATTAGATGGCCGTCCTTTAGTAGCGGATACCGGTGATAGCGAGCTCGACAAAGCTTTGTCTGGACCAATTGAAGTTGTTACGGGGTATCACGATCAGGTCATTTATCCAGTAGGCTACGAGGAGTTATAGTGGTTGATTTAGAACAGTTAAGTGACAACGCGCAATTGTATTTCGACAGCTTTGTTGAAACGGGCAGTGACGATGAATTATTTGCAAGTGGCTACTTAAGAGGTCACGTTGATTTAATCATTGGCACCGCTATGGTAG
>NZ_CEYNSH010000003.1:124824-129583 GCF_982872775.1 Psychrosphaera sp.
AGTTAGCTAGCCAATAAGGTCTAGTTTCCAAGTGCTTTTGTCTTGAAACTCATCGCCAACAAAACTCACAAATGCTTCATATGGAAGAGGGCGGCTGAAGAAGTAACCTTGGATGTACTTACAGTCATAACTATCAAGCACTCTCAACTGCTCAAGCGTTTCGATACCTTCTGCAACAACATTTAATTGCATCGTCTCGGCTAAGAGCATGATGGCTTTTACAATCGCTGCGTCGTTTTCATTATTATCAATATCTACAATGAATGAACGGTCGATTTTAAGTGTATCAATAGGGAACTTTTTCAAGTAACTCAGTGAAGAGTAACCAGTACCAAAGTCATCGACGGCAATAGTTACACCCATGTTTTTCAATTGTTGTAAACGGTCTATGTTATCTTCTACATCCGACATAACGGCACTTTCAGTAAGCTCTAGCTCCAATAAGTTACTAGGTAGTCCGGTTAGAGCGAGCGCATTTTTAACGTTGTCGACTAAGTTAGTTTGTTTAAACTGAACACTCGAGACGTTAATTGATACCCTGATGTCACTTATACCGTTGTCGAGCCACTCTTTGGCTTGGAAACAGGCCGTTTGTAAAATCCATTCGCCTAGCTCTACAATCAGCCCAGACTCTTCTGCAATAGGAATAAAGTCCGCAGGAGAAACAAATCCAAGTACTGGATGATTCCAACGAATAAGCGCCTCTGCTTTAGCGATACGGTTTTCGTATAAATCGACTTGAGGCTGATAGTAAAGCTCAAATTCTTGATTCTTAAGCGCATTTCGTAGGTGTTCCTCTAGCTGTAATCGCTCAAATGCCTTTTCATTTAAAGCGTTTGAGAAGAACTTAAACGTACGTCTACCTTCCTCTTTTGCTTGATACATTGCAACGTCAGCGTGTTTCATCAGCTCTTGAACCGTTAAGCCATTTTCAGGGTACATTGCGATACCAATCGATGGCGTGACGGAAACTTCATAGCCATCCACTTCAATTGGCTTACTGACACTGTCAATAATGCGTTGCGTAACGAGGGTTGTTTCTTCTGGGTTGTCGATATGACTCAAGAATACGGTAAATTCATCACCACCTAATCGAGCAATTTCATTTTTGAATGACTTTACATCGTAGTTGCGCGCAACAAAGTCGCTATTTCGGACACTGTGACGAAGACGTTCGGCAACTTCCATCAAGACCTTGTCACCAAAATTGTGACCTAAGGTATCGTTGATTCGCTTGAACCTGTCTAAATCTATAAACATGACACCTGCGTTGTAATTACCGCGTTTGGCCAGTGATAAGAATTTTTCCATGCTTTCATAGAAGCTTTGGCGGTTAGGCAAGCCAGTTAAGCTATCGAAGTAAGCAAGCTTGTGTAGCTTTCGTTCTTGTGAAATCTGACGTTGGATTTTCAACTGTTGCTGGCGAACCAAGAACAAAAAGATGATACTGGCAATGAGGAAATAACCTAAATAGGCATACCAAGTGCGCCAAATTGGCGGTAAAACTCGAATTGGAATGGCAAGTTCATCACTCCAAACGCCATCATTGTTACTACCTTTGACTTTTAGTGTGTAAGAGCCATCGTCTAAGTGGGAAAATGGAATGTGATTGTTTGTACCAAGATCGATCCAAACATCTGCCAAACCTTCCATTTTGTACTTGTATTGATTGCTTGCTGGCTTGGTATAGTCTAGTGCCGCAAACTCAAAGTCCACCACCGTTTCATTATGTTTGAGCTCTAATACACCATCTTCTTTGAAAAGCTCGTGAATCGGGCGCTCTTCATTAGATTGACTAAATTTTGTTAGTCTAATCGGTGGCTTATACGTATTAATAGGTACCTGCTCTGGTAGGAAGGTGTTAAAACCATTCGCACCACCAAAGAACATTCGACCATCGCTGGCTTTAAAGAAAGCACCTGAATTGAAGTCACTGCCTTGTAGACCATGACTAGTATTGAAGTTGATAGAACGTAACGTATAAGGATTCAGTCGTGTAAGACCTTTAGAGTGGGATACCCAGATATAATTGTTATCGTCTTGCAAAATACCATAAGTGAAATCACTGCCAAGCCCTTCAGCTGTTCCAAAGTGCTGGAATACCACTTCACCAATCTTTAGCTTTTCTTTATCTAATCGAGCGATACCAGCATCAGGCGTTGTCATCCAAATGTAGTCTTCGGTATTGAGAAGGGCGTAGACAGAGTCAGACTTTAAAGCTTGAGGATTAGTTAAGTCCTTCTCAAAAACAACGTTTTCTCCTGTATCAAGGTTGAAACGGTTTAAGCCACCGTGATTAGTACCAATCCATAAATTACGGTCCTCGTCTTCAACCATGTCAGAAATGTAAGTTGACGAAATAATATTGGTTTTTGAGTTGGAAGCAGCAAGTAGCTCAAAGCTTGAGCCATCTTCAGTTAATACAAGACCACCGCCCCACGTCGCAAATGCCATTCGTCCGTCGCTCAATTGTTTAATTCGACTAATTGTATCGTGAGTAATGGTTGGCAAAGCTTCTTCACCAGTAAAGCGGTGAAGATCTCCTTCAATTGCGCGGAAGTTTTGAAATTTATCTGACCCTAGTTTACTTTTGTAAAGACCACTCCTTAATGTTCCTATCCATATGTTATCGGCTGTGTCAACATATAAGCTTGGAACAATGGCCGCCAAGATCTCATCTAAAGCTCCACCCGCACCCAGTGCGCTTGTTTCACCATCGGCACTAAACTCAACAATACCACCGCCCCAAGAGCCAACAAAGAAGTTACCTTTTGAGTCCTCTGCAAATGAAATGGTGTGTTCACTTTGTATTGTTTGGTATCCTTGCTTATTGACGTGCTGAAAAGAGGGGAATGCAGCATTCCAATAATTAACACCGTTTTGGGTTCCAACCCAAATTACCCCACCGTCATCTTGCATAACAGAATGGATGTGGTTATTTAAGAGAGATGATTTTGCAAAGCTATTCTTTTGAAATTTAACAATGGATTTGGTGTCGTGCGAATATGAACAAAGTCCATTGTTTGTTGCCAACCATATGGTGCCTGACTTATCTTGGATTATTTCTGAAATTTCACCATGACATTGCGCGTTATTTGGGCCACCAGGTATTTGAACTTTTAAATCTTTGTTAAGAAAGAAGGCTCCCTGAGATTTTGTACCAATCCAAATGTTTTGTTGCTCGTCTAAGAAAATGCTCTTGTACATATCATTAGCAAACCCATTAAGATTCGCCTCTTTAAAGAACTCTGTCTCTGGGTCTCTAATTAACAATCTGCCGTCTTGAGTAACAATGTAAATGGCACCATCCCGACCAGTCGCTATAGAAGAAAAATCCTCTGTATTGTTGTTGGGAAAATATTTTTTACCATATAATTTAAATTGGTTAGTTTCAGAATTTAGTACGATCGCTCCAGATTTTAACGTTAAAAACCAAACATTGTTTTGATAGTCCTCAACTATTCTCATGACCATATCATTCTTTATCTCGCTATCAATGTCTGAAAGAATGAAATGTTTGAATTTGTCCTCTGTCGACTGATATAGGCTTATACTAGCGCCAGAGGCAACCCATATACGATCTTCTGAATCAGTGTAAAGGTCTAGTATCCAATTGCTTATGCCTTTGCCTTTATTGTTAAAAGTGAAATCATAAGTTTTACTTTTATGGCCATCAAATTTAACTAAGCCTCCTTGTGTCCCGAACCAAATAAATCCTTGTTTGTCTTGCTCGATTGAAGTAACGGTCGCATGTGGAAGAATCACGTTTGAATCAATTTGGGAGAAGAATATTTGTGACCTGTTAAACGCTTCACTTGGGGGCTTACCCGATGTTTCTGGACGACTTTCAGCAAAGCTAGGAAATAAAAAAGTTAACCCTAAACACAGTAAGCTAAAGCTTTTAAAGAGTGACGACATAAGTGATTTAGACTCATATTATTATTATACTTTATTTATACCATGATGTTTAAAACAAGTCACACTAGATAACTAAAAAGGCCCCTTAGGGCCTTTTTTTATTGTTGGTCAATCCAATTGTTACCAGTCTTTTTATCCTCTTTAGGAGGAGAGTCTTTCATCTTGTGGTCGAAAATCAATCCATTTGCTTGGCTATATTTCATTTTGTGATCGAATATTAAGCCATTTGTTTTAGCTTCTTTCTCTGTATCTTTCATTTTGTGATCGAAAATCAATCCATTCGTTTTAGTTTCTTTCTCTTTTTCGGTATCTTTCATTTTATGGTCAAAGATCAAGCCTAAACTATTTGTTTCTTTCTTAGAGTATTTTTCTTTATGTTCAAGAATGAGACCGTTAGAAGTAATTAGCTCTTCAATTAGCTCCGAGTTTAAAGTACCACTCCAAGCATGATTGTTTTCATGAATCAAGAAGAACTGCTGTGTTTCTTCGTTCCAGCGAGCTGGGCCAGGGTAGAAGCCATCTAAATTGGCTAATTGAACATCAATTTCCATATCTGTGTTTGCACAGCCACTAGCTTCGCTGTTTACAGCAGCATAAGCGTCAACCAAGCCTGCACCTTGGCGAAAAATACTATAAGCCAAGTTACCGTCTTTATCTTGTGCCATGCGCCCAGTCATTAATAGGCGACATTTGATATCATCAGGAGTTAGGTCTGACTGCTCTTGAAGCATAAGTGCAACAACACCTGTTGTAATTGCAGTCGCTTGAGAGGTACCAGACATTAAAAAGTAACCTTCGTTGTCATCGTACATAGCATAATTTTGCATTAGGTATGAGTCTT